>NZ_JAGHZN010000026.1:0-115960 GCF_017746735.1 Roseofilum sp. Guam
AGGTTACCCTCTTATCTCTGAACACCGGGTGTCGTCACCCGGTGATAGCGGTTGCGTCTGAAATTGAGAGGATATTTTTGGGGTTTCGGGAGGGTTTTCAGTTTCTCTCAGGGAATGGCTTGGATTTCTCTATGGATTCTATAGAAAACTCTAATTAGTATCTAACCCATTTAACCTATTTCTTGCCCCTTACTTTTGGAGGTGCTATGGTGGTTTTGTGTGAAATATGTGTGTTGAGCCTGCCTTGGGACTAGGGTATTGCTGCTTCAAAGCCTTGAAACCAAAGAATATTGATGAATCGGGATGACAGGATTTGTGCGGCTCCCTCGTCCCGAACGAGGTGCGCTACCAAGCTGCGCTACATCCCGGTAAACCATATAACTTATCTGAATGATAACATGCGATCGCCTTATTGAGATGAAAATTGCTAAATCTTGTTAGGATAAAGTACAGTAACTCAACACAGGATAACAGAGTACGGTGACGGTTAAACCAGATTGGCTCAGGGTTAAAGCTCCCCAATGGCAGCGAGTGGGTGACGTGAAAACGACCCTCCGTGATTTAGGCTTAAATACAGTTTGTGAAGAAGCCTCTTGTCCCAATATCGGTGAATGTTTCAATGCGGGTACAGCGACTTTTCTAATTATGGGGCCCGCTTGTACGAGAGCTTGTCCCTATTGTGATATTGATTTTGAGAAAAAGCCCCAACCTCTTGACCCTACTGAACCGCAACGGTTAGGGGAAGCGGTGCAACGGATGGGACTTAAACATGTAGTGATTACTTCTGTCAATCGGGATGACTTACCTGATGGAGGGGCCAGTCAATTTGTCCGTTGTATTGAGGCGGTCCGCGCCTTGATGCCTCAAACCACAATTGAAGTATTAATTCCGGATCTCTGTGGCAATTGGCAGGCTCTAGAGACAATTTTAAGCGGCCAACCCGAAGTTCTCAACCATAATACAGAAACTGTCCCCCGGTTATATCGGCGCGTGCGACCCCAAGGAGAGTATCAGCGTTCTCTAGAGGTCTTAAGGCGATCTCGACAGTTATCCCCTACAATCTATACGAAATCAGGGATCATGGTGGGATTAGGAGAAACTGATGAAGAAGTCCGCCAAGTAATGACTGAATTACGCGAGGTAGATTGTGATATCATCACCATCGGTCAATATCTGCAACCAACTCCCAAACATTATCCTCTAAACCGCTTTGTAACTCCCGAAGAATTTGAAGCTTGGCGTGTCTTTGGAGACTCATTAGGCTTTCTGCAAGTCGTCTCTTCTCCCCTCACCCGCAGTTCCTACCATGCTGAACAAGTACAAGACTTGATGAAGCAAGCGCCAAGATAGAATATCTTGGGCTGTCATGGACGTGATCTCCCATAACAGTGCTAACCCTTAAATTTCTGGGTGGTTTTCCCGGAAAACTGTAAATCAACAGATCATAAACAGCCGCCGGATCCAGTTTCGATCCGGCTTTTAATCCCACCTTCCGCATGACAAAACGTAGCATAGATAGCTCTGGCAATTTGAGTGAGTATTGAGGCTGAATAAAAACTAGAAAAATTTCCACAAATCATTTAGGTTTGCTATATGACTCAAATCCCCCCTATCTCCCGTCGCCAGTTTCTAAACCTCAGTTCTTTTGGATTAGGCGGTGGTTTACTCTCGGTTAACTCCCCTCGCACCCAAAAAATCAAGTCTTTAGACTCAATAAAATTCGCCCTCAGTTGGAAAGCTGAAGCTGAATATGGGGGATTTTATCAAGCGCTGGCGACGGGAATTTATCAAAAGCATGGCTTAGATCTAACCATCCGCCCCGTTAATCCCCAAACCAATAGCACTCAGTTACTCCTCGGAGGTGCGCTAGAGTTCAACATGGGAAGTTCTCTCAATATTTTCAAAGCCATAGAACAGAACATTCCCTTAGTTACCGTCGCCTCAATGTTTCAGAAAAATATTCAAGTGCTGTTAACCCACCCAGGAGTCGGCAATGAATCCCTGGCTGATTTAATAGGAAAACCTATTTTTATTTCATCTGGGGCACGGTTTACCTATTGGCCAGTTCTGAAACAAAACTATGGATTTGCCGATAATCAAATTCGTCCCTATAATTCTAATGTGACTCCGTTTTTAGTCGATGAAACGTCTGCACAACAAGGAGTTTTAACGTCTGAACCCTACACAATTGAACAAAAAGGAGGGTTTAAGCCGATTGTGCATCTATTAGCGGATGCGGGTTATAATCCCTATTCTTTTACGATTACGACGACTCGCAATTTAGTCAATGATAATCCGGATTTGGTTCACCGATTTGTTGATGCGTCGATTCGGGGCTGGTATAGTTATTTGGACAATCCAAAACCGGGCAATCGGTTGATTAAACGAGATAATCCAGAAATGACGGATGATTTACTCGATTATAGCTTTAGAAAGCTCAAAGAGTATGATATCCTTATCTCTGGAGCAGCGAAAACGTTTGGCATTGGTGCAATGACTGGTGAGCGGTGGAAAGCTTTTTTCCAATCGACAGTTAATTTAGGTATGGTGGATTCAGGGGTGGATTATCATCAAGCGTATACCCTGAAATTTGTGAATAAGGGAGTTGACTATTATCAAAAGTCGGTCTAATGGACAATACCTTCGCCATTTTTCCGTAGTGGACTGTCTCATCTAAAATAGAGCTTTGTTTGTAGTAAGCACGAAGAGTGCTTAAAAGCCTAGCTGGAGATTGCTCAATCCCTCACTACAAACAAAATCTAATAGAAAACTCGGTTCGGTCTAAACGCTTACACCGAACGAAATCTAATGCATGAGGGTATGGGTTTATTCCTCCCCCTCTCCCCCATCTTTTTCTATGGATATTGACAAACCGATCGCGACTCTAGAGAATGTTAGCAAACGTTTTGATAGCCAGAATCTGGCGATCGCCGATCTCAACCTAAACCTCTATCCCTCAGAGATTCTCAGCATCGTCGGTCCGTCAGGATGCGGCAAAAGTACCCTACTGCGAATCATTGCGGGCTTAACATCCCTCAGTTCCGGTACTCTGCACTGGCACAATTCTGGACAGAGTAACCAACTCGCGTTTGTGTTTCAAGACGCAGCATTAATGCCTTGGGCAACCGTGTGGCAGAATGTCTTCTTACCCCTAAAATTGGCCGGTGTGCCCCAGAAAAAAGCCCAGGAGAAGATTCAAGAAGCTCTGGAATTGGTGCAGTTAAATCAAGTTTCTCAATCCTATCCCCGGCAACTGTCTGGAGGGATGAAAATGCGCGTTTCTATAGCTAGATCGCTGGTGAATAATCCCCAAGTCTTATTAATGGATGAGCCATTTGGAGCCTTAGATGATATTACCCGCACTCAATTAAATGATGAACTATTAAATTTGTGGAGCCAAAAACGCTGGACAATTGTGTTTGTCACTCATAATATCTATGAAGCAGTTTATTTATCCCATCGAGTGATCGTGATGGGAACAGCTCCCGGACGCATTGTTGCCGAAATTCCGATTCACGAACCCTATCCCCGCAATTCGAGTTTTCGGGGAGCGATCGCCTATACTGAGTATTACCAACAAGTCGCTACCGCCCTATCTGAAGCCATCACGCCTCACTAGATTATGCCAGAATTGCGCCGTTTGTTTTCCCTAGAAACCCTAGCTCCTCTTGTTCTCGGAATACTGGTACTCTCGTTTTGGGAAATCTCTGTATCCCTAACCCATACCCCGAGCTACATTCTACCGGGGCCAATTCTGATTCTTAAAACCTTAATTCAAGATCGATCAATCCTCTTGCCTGCGATGCTCGTTACCTTAAAAATTACGATCGTTGCTTTTCTCGTGGCTATGGTTTCTGGATTATTCCTGGCAATGATTATGGCACAGAGTAAGTGGATTGAAAAAAGTTTGTATCCCTACGCAATTATACTGCAAACGATTCCCATGGCGGCGATCGCTCCCCTGATCGTGATTTGGATGCGTAATAACACCTTTGCCGCCCTAGTCATCTGCGCTTGGATTATCGCCTTTTTTCCCATCGTTTCTAACACCACCTTTGGCCTCAATAACCTCGATCCTAACCTTAAAGACCTCTTCAAACTTTATCAAGCATCCCGATGGCAAACCCTACTGTATCTCAGACTACCCAGTGCGTTACCCTATTTTTTTGCTGGATTACGCATTAGTGGTGGATTAGCCTTAATTGGGGCTGTAGTTGCCGAAATTGTTGCCGGTACAGGTGGCATGAATTCAGGATTAGCCTATCAAATCCTCTTAGCCAGTTATAACCTACAAATTCCTCGTATGTTTGCCGCATTATTACTCATTGGGATCTTGGGAATTCTAATTTTCATCTTCTTAAATCGTTTATCAAGCCAGATTTTAGGCAAGTGGCATGACAGTTCAACCTCCTTAGACCCCTAAACTCAGTATTTATCCAGAAAAAATCTTAAGAAAAAATAAAAAATCCGGGAAAACACTGGATCTCGATCCGGAAAACTGCCAGAATGTAGTGTTACTAGGGCATAAGAATAAAGACTTAAGATCTATCATTTTTCCAAAATATCTTCCATCACATGGGTGCTTGAGGGGCTTGGAGATGGGGAAATGTATAGAATCACAAACCACGACAAGAGCAATGGTGCAGTTCATCTTTTGGGAGATCCAAATATGATTCATGAAGTAGTTCAACAAGCCCTCTCTACCGGATATCTGAGCTTGGCTGATGAGGAACGTCTACGGGCACTAATGGTAAAACCCTATGGACTAGAAGACCTTCATGCCTTCTGGAGATTACAGCGGGCAACCATGGAAGGCGCTGTAAAACAGGAATCCCGTGAGATGAGACAAGCTTGCTTAATGGGTTAAGGGATCAACAGAAAATTCACTAACACATCATAATACGGTTACTGATATCAGGAAAAGTACGGAATCATAGGGTAGATACCTCTAGATTTCTATAAATTTATGTTCCTTAGCCAGAAGTTTCACGGAATCATCATGAATCAACGTCATCTGTCCATTGGGTTAGGATCTTCCCTGAGTTTGGGTCTGATGCTCACAGCATTGACTGCCATCGGTTCTGAATCCGCCCATGCTGCCACCTTAAGTGGCCAGAAATGGGATGGTTCATCGACCAGTTTAACCTGGAATGAAAGTAATGCGGTCACTGGAGGGTCAATAGTATCTGGAACTCCCAGCTCTTTTGCTTTTCCCGGAGGCTTTAATGGACTGTTGCAAAGTAGTCAAACCGTAGGTGAAATTTTTGGAGAACAAGGACAAACATCTCTAGAATTGGAAAAGAGTGGGGCTGTTGGCACTATTGAGTTGGATTGGGGGGGAAATCTCCTAGCCAATGAAGAGGGTAACGACCTAGTCGTATATGAAAATGGTGGTGTTGGAGCGCCAGAAGCCTTTGCGGTTTCTGTTCGTAAAGCTGGAGAAACAGATTTTAGCGAATATCTCTACCAGTTTAGTGACCACTTCTCTGCAACGTATCAAGTCTTCGCCACCGTATTTGATTTAAGTTCCTTTGGGTTAGGCGCAGGAGATGCGATTGATGCCATTCGTATTCGTAATCTTGCTCCCAGTGATTTAGTGAGTGGGAGTGATGGTCAAGGATTTCTTGGAGGTAGCTATACCGCTTTTACCCATGCTGGAGGCAGTGGTTTCGATATCAATACTAAACTTGATGCTGACATTACTTATGTAGCTGGTCTCAATGATGTTTTTACTCCACTCCCACCATCTGAGCAACCTTCGGATGTTCCCGAACCTTCTGCCATTCTGGGTTTAGTGGGGGTAGGATTGTTGGGTTTAGGAACTCGCTTAAGAGCGCGTCAGCGTTAGTTCGCTCAGGGTTACGTCTTTTCTAGAAGGGTAACCGCGTAGGCGGCTATCCCTTCTTCACGACCGATTGGGCCGAGTTTTTCGTTGGTGGTGGCTTTAATGCTAATTTGATCGGGTTGTAGGGTTAAGATGTTTGAGAGGCGATCGCTCATTTCCGATAAATGAGCCTTCAATTTCGGGCGCTCGGCCACCACTACAGAATCAATATTCACCACCTGCCAACCTCGGTCAAGTAGTAAGCCATTAACCTGACCCAGTAATATTAGGCTATCCGCCCCTTTCCATTGGGGGTCGCTGGGGGGAAAATAATGGCCGATGTCTCCTAAGCTTAAAGCTCCGAGCATGGCATCCATAATGGCATGAGTCAGTACATCGGCATCACTATGGCCGACTAACCCAAGTTCATGAGGAATGTTTACCCCTCCTAAAATCAAGGGGCGGTTTGGGCCAAGTTGATGGATATCGTAACCATTACCGATCCGAATGTTCATGGCAGTGGGGAATGTGATGAGCGCCAGTTATTTGCTTGGATCATACCCCAAATTCAGACAGCTCTAGTTCGCAATCCTCAGCCATCCACGACGAGTAGCATAGATTAAGCGATCGATTGCCGAGCGTTCCTCTTCACTAATCGAGTGTTGAAGCAATACGGATTGCAGTTGTTTGCGGTTGTCAGAGGTTAATTCCCCTGTATGGCAAACTTGAAACACCAGTTCGGCGATATTGAAACCAGAAGATATGGTAGTCGGTTGAAACATGATCGTATTAAAACTGAGATTTTAATCAAAAGAGCTAGAATCTTGGCCACTGGCGATTCAGACTTGTAAACCTTAAATTGTTTGACTTTCTCGCCAGATCCGAATATATAAAACCAAAGTAATCGAAAAAAAAACTAGCTTCTGTGAGAGGACTCCAGAGTTATTGTGATATGTATCACGCAGAGAAACTCTTCTCCACAGAATTTTGCTTGACAAAAAACACAAAATATGATATGAAACCCATTTTAAATCCTAGATAAAGGTCTGGGAATTATTGATGAAGCACCCCAACACCATACTCAGAAGACAATAGGGTAAACTAAGTCTTAGTTTTATGTAATTTTAGGTTCTTTTATACTACTATGCCCCACCTCAAGACCTTTCAGCAGTTTTTGAAACAATTCTTGATTATCACGGTCATTTCTTTTATCTTTACTGAGATTGGATTTCGAGTTTATAATTATATCAATCCTAGTTTTATCTTTTATGACAAATCTTATGGTCGTTTTCGCGGGAAACCTTTTTCTAAACATTATGATTTCACCTTAAATTCCCAGGGTTATAAAGATTTGGAATTTGAGGAGCAAAAAGCAGAAGGGATATACAGAATTGTCGGGATAGGAGACTCTTTTGCCTTTGGTGTTGTCCCCTATGAGGAAAATTATTACACGCTGGTTGAAGAGCAATTGCAAGCACAAAATCAATCGATAGAACTTTATAATTTTGGTATCCCTAACCTCAATCCTAAAGATTATCTAGCGGTCTTGGTCAATGAGGGGTTGAATTATAGTCCTGACATGATTATTGTTTCCTTTTTCATGGGTAATGATTTCTTGGATAGCCAAGATCAAAATCTATCTCAACCCCTCTACACGTATTCTTATGTCCTCTCATTTTTCAAATTCCTCTGGGAAATCCAAAAAAGTTATGAAGGAGAGTGGGAACTCCCGGAAAATATAGTTTATGACGATAATATGAAAGTTTTCAGTGATGAGAATTATCTCGGAATGGAGATGCGACGCAGTCAAATTTTTATCAAAGACAACCCTAAATTCAGTCAAACGTTTGACTATGCGATGGAATTTATTGAGCAAATCAATGAGATAGCTAAACAGCGAAATATAGAACTTTTGGTTGTCATAATTCCGGATGAAGTTCAAGTGAATATGGAGTTGCAAAATCAAGTTGTTGTGGGGATGAATATGCAGCCGGAACAACTTGATTTCTCCTTGCCGAATCGGTTGCTTGCCGAAAGACTATCATCCCTCAATATTAATTCTCTAGACTTGTTAGAACCTTTCCAACAGGTATCCGAAACAACTCGCCTATATCGCCCCAATGACAGCCATTGGAATATTGCTGGAAATCGATTGGCTGCGACAGAAATTTATAAGGTTGTTTTGCCAAAGTTAGCTCAATCTAGGGCAGATAAGGAACGTTAAAGGACATGTTTCTGAGAACCTGATAATTTCTGTCCAACAGGTTGATAACAGCTATAGTTCGTAACTTTTCCTAGGAGACCCTGATGATGAGCCATTACTAATGCAACTGTAAAAATATGAAAGGATGGATGGCGATAGGTATAGAAGCGAGAACCTTTCCGAGAGGCGATCGCGCCTGTTCTACTAGAATTGATGTTTCTCAAGACTATCTGGTTTACAGGGGATACGGTTTTTGTTAACTTGTTTGAATAGTTATTTATACAGGTTTTGAGCATGGTGGTCATGGAAGACATGGGAACTCCCATCGGTAGCTATGCGCCAGATTTTGAAGTACCAGGTGTGGATGATCAGGTGCATCATCTGGCTCGCTATATGGAAAAATATCAGGTGATTGGTGTGCTATTTATGGGTAACCAATGCCCGTATGTTATTGAGCTTCTTGAGGATTTAAAGCAACTTCAGCAAGAAAGAGAACCTCAAGGGATGACCTTGGTGGGGATGAATGCCAATCAGGGTTCCAAGAATTCAGGGGAGAATTTTGAGCAAATGAAGGTCTTTGCTCAAGACCATCAGCTTAATTTTTCCTATCTGCGGGATGTCACTCAAGATGTGGCAAAAAGTTTTGGGGCAACTCAGACTCCAGAGCTATTTCTACTCAATCATGAGGGGAGATTATGCTATCGCCGGGGGATGACTAAAGAGCAGAGCGCAGTAAAGCAGTGGATTGAAGATATCCGTGGGGCGATCGCCCAAATGTTGCAAGGAGAACCGGTAACCTATCCCATTCCCGAATCCTTAGTTGGTACTCCCATTCAATGGCGCTCCTGAGCCAAATTCTAGACCCTGAAAAAACTCTTCGGGAAGATTGTCAACATCTGCTATCTTAGGTGAGAGCAATTTGTATTCAATCATCGATCTGGAGATTACAGAGTCTAGGCATGGGGACAGGTTATCAGCGCATATTACTCAAACTTAGTGGTGAGGCCTTAATGGGAAGCCTGGCCTATGGCATTGATCCCGCGATCGTGCATAATATTGCCGAACAAGTGGCAGAAGTTGTATCGAGTGGCATACAAATCGCCATTGTCGTTGGTGGAGGAAATATTTTTCGGGGTGTGAAAGGGGCAGCCGCTGGGATGGAGCGGGCAACAGCCGACTATATTGGTATGATTGCCACGGTGATGAATGCCATGACCTTACAAGATGCCCTAGAACAAATGGATGTCCCGACTCGGGTCCAAACGGCGATCGCCATGCAGGAAGTGGCAGAACCCTATATCCGTCGCCGAGCCATGCGTCACTTAGAAAAGGGACGGGTGGTCATTTTTGGCGCGGGTTCGGGCAATCCGTTCTTTACCACCGATACTACGGCTGCTTTAAGGGCAGCCGAAATTAATGCGGAGGTAATTTTTAAGGCGACTAAGGTCGATGGTGTCTATGATAGCGACCCCAAAACTAATCCAGAAGCCAAACGCTATGAAAGCTTAACCTATCAGCATGTTTTGGCTCACGAATTGCAAGTGATGGATAGTACGGCGATCGCTTTGTGTAAAGATAATGATATTCCCATTTTGGTCTTTGACCTGTCGGTGAAAGGCAATATTCGTCGCGCCGTCATGGGAGAGTCAGTTGGAACAGTTGTAGGAGGTTCCTGTGCAATTAAGTGATGTGGAAGAGTTAATGCAGAAGGCGGTTGAGTCTACTCGCCATTCTTTTAATACCATTCGGACTGGACGGGCTAATAGTTCGCTTCTAGACCGAGTGATGGTCGAATATTATGGTACGCCGACTCCTCTAAAATCCCTGGCGAATATTAGTACCCCGGATTCGAGTACCCTTATGATTCAACCCTACGATAAAGGATCGTTAAATGTGATTGAAAAAGCGATTTCTCTATCGGATCTAGGATTAACTCCTAATAATGATGGTCAATGCGTGCGATTGAATATTCCTCAATTAACTGAAGAACGCCGTAAAGAGTTGGTCAAACAAGTGGCCAAGTTAGCAGAAGAAGGCCGAGTTTCTGTGCGCAATAATCGTCGTCAAGGAATTGATGATACTCGCAAGAAGGAGAAAAATGGTGACATTACTGAGGATGAATCTCGAAATTTACAAGATGAGATTCAAAAGCTGACAGACAAATATATTAAGAAAATTGATGATCTGTTAGCTGACAAAGAGAAAGATATTACCAAAGTCTAAGATTGCTCTCTCTTTTCCCCCGCTTGCCTACCCGGTTAAGCGGGAACAACTAAGTTCAACGCTGACCTGGCTTGGCTTGGACGCACAATATAAGCAACATGCATGGGATAGCCATAGGTCGAATAGATCAAATCAATAAGCTTGAGTGCAGTTTCCCGATGGCGATAGGTTTTGAGTATGGTTTGATTTCCATTGGCATATTCAAGACAAACATCCCAAGTCATAATCCTCTTCTCCTTTGATATTCCGTAAGACTACGATAGCCTTTGTGAAATTTTGATGAAGTCGTCGTTTGTCTTTATATTAATCTGTGATTGTTGATTTTGAGTTCAGTGATACTACTTATTTATTCAAGGAAATAAAAAAATCTGAAAAATCAAGGAAAATGTTGAGAAAAGGGCAAAAAAACTCCAGCAGAACTTGCCGGAAGACAAGCCGAAAAACTGGTTAATGAGTGTTATTGTACAGTTGTCAAAATCTGGAAGAAAATTATCCTATGTTTGATTGCATGATTGTTGGAGCAGGGCCGGCTGGGGCAACAGCGGCTTATCATTTAGCCAAACGGGGCCGTTCTGTGGCGATCGTAGAACAAGCGGCTCTTCCTCGGTATAAACCCTGTGGTGGAGGAGTGTCTCCAGCGATCGCCGAATATTTTGATTTTGATCTCGACCCTATAATTAGCTTGAAGGTGAACCAACTGCGCTACACCTGGCAACTCGACGATCCGGTAAACGTCAAGCTACAAGAAAAACAGATGTTCATCGTGCGCCGGGATAGCTTCGATGAGTTTCTGGTCAAACAGGCTCAAAATCAAGGAGCAGTTCTTAAGGATGACACCCCAGTAACGGGAATTGAGTGGAAAAGCGATCGCTGGGAGCTGAAAACTGCTAAAGGAGCGATCGAAGGCCGCTATCTGATCGCTGCTGATGGAGCCAAAGGACCAATGGCTAAATGGCTTAAAGTCAAACAGGGTAAGGAAAAACGAGCAGGCATGTTACACATCTCTGGGCTAACCCTTGAGGAAACTCCTCCCCTACACTTTGATTTTGGCAGCCTCAAAAATGGATTTATTTGGAACTTCCCCCAAAGCGATGGCTATGCAATTAGCGCCACTGCGTTTCAGGGAGGAGATGCTAAAAAGCTCCAAGAGACTCTAGAGAGCTATACCCAATCGAGTGGCATTGCCCAAGGGGGAATGGTTCAATATCATGAGCATTCTGTGCGTTTGTGGGATGGAGATCGCCCCTTGCACACTCAAAATGCTCTTGTTGCTGGGGAAGCCGCCCAAATTGTCGATCCTCTCTCTGGAGAAGGCATCCGTCCCTCCATTTTTACCGGAGTCAAAGCAGCAGAGGCGATCGATCAGGCGATCGGTGGCAATGGTAATGCCCTAGAAACCTACACCCAAACCCTTTCCGAACAATGGGGGGCAGATATGAAATGGGCGGCTCGTATTAGTGGTGTATTTTATAAATTCCCCAAAGTCAGTTATCGGGTAGGCGTTAAACAACCAGCCGCTAGTAGAATCATGAGTAAAATCCTCTGTGGGCAACTCAGCTATGCAGAAGTAGCGGGAGCCGCCATTAAACAACTCGGTAGCGGACTATTCAAGTAGCCCTTCGTGCGGGTAATGGTAATCGTTATCAGCTAAGGCTCTAGGCACTCTATTGACTAAAGTGTCTAGAGCCTAGGGCAAACTCCTATATCAACTGCATAATTACCTGATAATTACCTGTAGTGCGTAAGTCCCGATTAATTTTTCCCCTAACTGTTCAACAACTGAACCTCTTTCGCTTGAGACTTCTCTACGGACTGAGGGGTTGCACTCCCTCGCACAGCGCGGAACATCCCAAACCGGCACAACCGAGCACCAAATGCCAGACGCATTAACAGCATCGTGGGCACTTCTCGCAAAGATTTGATAAATCCCGACACCCCAAACAGCCATAATCCTTTAGGTCGAGCAATTCCTTGCCAGATAGAATCGAGCCATGAAGGCAGAGTTTCTGTAGTCCAATCGGCGGTTGTCACTTCCCCAGAAACCAGTCCCGTTTCTTCTATCAGTTCGGCAAAGCCTTCAATACTAGAAAAAGCGGGATGAGACCACTGATCGAGCAGTTGGCGCATGACTGGTTTTTCCCAGAAATTTAGGGGCTGTTGGCGATCGTCTCTTTGGTTCCAGTCCGCCACAACTAGCCGACCACCGGGTTTTAACACCCGCATCATTTCTCGCGCGTATTGGGCTTTATCCGGCATATGGGGACCGGCTTCAATGGACCAAACCACGTCAAAACTGGCATCGGGGAAAGATAATGCCAGGGCATCATTAACCATAAATTTGGCATCGACTCCTTCAGGGGTTAATTCCTGGGCGCGCTGCACTTGTTGCGGGCTAATTGTCACCCCCGTAACCGAAAAACCGTAATCTTTGGCGAGAATGCGGCTGCTACCCCCAATGCCACAACCCACATCTAATACTGTTGTCCCACGGGGGAATTTATCCAATTCTCCCCACTTAACCATTTCATGCACAAAGTCCGATTTAGCGGTGAGAAAATCTTTCCGTGTCGGTGGCGACCCATAATGACCCAGGTGAATATGTTCGCCCCAGTAAAATTCTAAAATTCCGTCTTCAGTCCATTCGTCATAAGAATGAGCCACCGTCTCGGAAGATTGATAACGGCGAGGGGTTGCGAGATAGAGCGTAATCCCTCCTCCTAGGAGTAAAAGCAACAATCCCAGAGAGTAGAATAAGTACATTGGCATGAAAGAGTCTCCTCTGATAATACGTTTTTTAGCAGATAGCCCGGTATCTAAATCTTGACGCTCATCGAGCTAACGCGGAGCGTATAGCTGGAGATTCCCCGTTCACAGACACTTGACTAGATGCCCCAAAGGACACCCCCGCCAGACCGTCTCCAGGGGCATTTTCAGCACTGTGCGCCCCACAGCGCTTTTGAAATCTATGGAGCAGCACCAAGCCGCTGGCCACATCACGAGGCATAGAACAGCCACAGGAACATTGATGCCATCGGTCTGAGAGGGACTTGGCGACCTTAGCTCCACAATCCGGACACTCCTGACTACTGCCCCTTGCATCCTCTTTGGCCACTGCCTTGCCGCGCTTAAATGCGACCCACGGCAACACACCATTAAGAAATTGTCCATGCCCCGCGTCAAGCATGTATTTGCCAAGCATCCCGCGACTTAACCCAATCAGGTTCAGCTCTTCAACCACGAGCGTATCAGCAGCATCACAAAGCTGGTGAGCCGTCTTGAAATGAAAGTCTTTGCGAGTTCTGGCAATCTGTTCATGTAATCTGGCTACCTGAGCTTGAGCTTTCTTCGAGTTAGCTGACCCAAGTTGTTTCCGCTTTAACCTACGTTGCAGCAATTTCAGCTTGCGTTGCAGTCCGACAAAAAACTTTGGACGTTTAACTTGAAGACCATCTGAGGTCGAGAGAAAATATTCCAGTCCAACATCTATGCCAATAACGTGACCTACTAATGGCGGTGCTGGGATGTCCAAATCAGCTTGGAATGAAAGGAGCACAGAATAGCCGGATGCACGTTTGACAATCCTGGCTTGTTTAACCTTGAACCCTTCTGGGTACGGCCTAGATTGCCTCATCGCTATCCATCCCAGACTAGGTAACTTAACCCGTCCTTGAGCTAAAGGATTTTTGCCCAGTTGGGGAAAGACGTATGAGCGCATCCGGACTGCTTTCTTAAACAGTGGGAACCCTGCCCCAAGCTTTTTGCGCCGCTCAAATGCTCGATCTAGACGACGAAGAACTTGTTGCAGCGCTTGTGCGTTGACAGATGCCAATTCAGAAATTAGCTTTTTGGATTCCGTTAGTCGCTGGCATTGAATCTTAAAACTCGGATAGGGTTCATCTGCTGGGATGATGTACTCACTTCGTAGAGAACAGACATTAACCGGGCACTTGCGAGAAGCTATCCAATCTTTGCGCTCTTTAAGCGCATAGTTCCACACCTTGCGGCACACCTCTAAATCCTGGTTGATTTGTTTAATCTGCTGCTTAGTCGGTTTTAGCTTGTACTCATACGTTACGGTTATCATCGGATTATTATAGCCTTTAGTCGCTTGCTATACCACAACAATTAAACACTCTCTATCACTGTTCTTACAGCATTCACTTTCACTTGGTCGCCTGCACCAAATATCGCCGCAAGTACATTACCCGACCAATGCTGAATAGACTCAAAGAGATATTCTCAGAAACTCTGCAGAAGTGGGAGGCAGAGCTGATTGAGTTTAATGGTGAAGCGGATCATATCCACTTGCTAATGTCTGTAAACCCCAAGGTTCAGCCGTCCAAGTTGGTCAACAACCTGAAGACTGTTTCCAGTCGCCTAATTCGCAAAGAATTTGCAGATCATCTAGGTAAGGTTTACCGCAAGCCTATGTTCTGGAGTCGTTCGTACTGCATTATTTCCTGTGGTGGAGCACCTATCTCAGTCTTAAAACAGTACATTCAACAGCAAGCAGAGATTGAGTAATTGCTCCCTCTGGTCGCCCGTCACTTCACTCCCACCCATAGCCGAAGGCTTGGGTGGAGCACTGCGATGGAGCTTGGTAGGGGTTTTTGGTCTCCAAACCCCTACTAAAATTTTCGTCCATACCCCCAAGGGCGATCGTCAAATTGGCTGCGAGGTGGAAAAAAAGGAGGCGAGTATTGAGGAATCGTTTGCACCAATAACCAGACGATCGCGCAGTGAATTACCGATCAGCCAAAGACTCATAATAGATTTCTCGCAAGCCAGTTAGGGTCGATCTCTCCAAAAGTGTCTATCCACTGGTCAAATAGCATCAGACTCCCTTGGATAAGAATATATGCGGCGATCGCAATTTCCCATAAATTGAGATGATAGAGTGCAGAAAGTGGCGTATCTTTATATCACCAGTAGAAACAGACCCCACGAGACTAGACTGGGAACTATCGCTCCATTGGTCAAGGGCAATCAGTTCAACAACCAGTTGAGTGAACCCTATATTGCCTGAACGCATAGGACTGTCTAGGTTGCAAAATTGGGAGTTTGGTCATGATCTACAATTTCTAATATTGCGATCAACTCAAGAAACCCTACAATTCAGCCAAGGTCATCTGGCCGCGATACCCCGTGACTAAGCGAGTACCATCTTTGAGAATATGGATTTCCATTTGATCGCTCGCCCAACTAATCGCATTTTCAAATTCTGGATTCAGGATATGAACCCGCTGATTACTCGAAGAAACGGGAGAAGTGGGGGAATGAATTGCTAAAGATTCTATATAAGGACCATCAATCAGAATATCCAGTTGATCGAGTAACTCTTGTGCCCCTTCCGGCGCACCTTTGGCCCTTAACTGCTCTACGGTAAAACCCGTAAATGACATAATATTGAATCCCTTCGCTTTAAGCTGACGAGCCAAGTTAGCCAGTCCTGGAGCCTGCCAAAAAGGTTCTCCTCCAGAAAAGGTCACCCCTTGATTGCGGGGATTACTGGCAATTTTTTCTGCTAGGGTATCAATGGAGATCAGTTGATTAATCTCAAACGACCAAGAAGCGGGATTAAAACAGCCAGAACAAGTGCGAGTGCAGCCTTGAACCCAGACCACAGCACGACATCCTGGGCCATTAACTTCCGACTCGTCTACATATCCCATGATGTTGAGATGGTTGGCGGGAATAGGTGGAGATTTAGGGTAACTCATGATCGCTAGAGAAATGAGGGTTGGCTTCTATTCTAGACGCAAGACTCCTATATGGTTATAAAGCGAATCTAAAAATTTGTTTGGTGGTGATAGAATCCGCGATGGGAGAGTAATATCAAATCCTTAGATGTTTGCTACAGATGATTGACACTCCGCACACGCGGATTGATGTGTAGCGTGATTTTTGGGATTGGATATAAAAACCTGAGCGTTCTTCGGATAAAACAATGATTCCTGAAAAGATAATCCCAGAAATTAACTTTTCTATGCCAGTTTTTGGCATGGGAACATGGATGTTAGGAGGGAAACTAGAACCGAGTCCAGACCGATGCGAGCGATCTGATACGGACTCTATTGTGCGAGCGATTGATGCGGGATTAACCCATATCGATACTGCGGAAATTTATGCTGGGGGATATGCAGAGGAAGCGATCGCTAAAGCTATATCAGGCTACGATCGATCAACGCTATTCCTAGTGTCAAAAGTTTCATCTGCCCATCTGCGATACAACGACTTAATAGAATCAGCAAAGCAAAGTCTAGCTCGATTGAAAACCGATTATCTCGATTTGGATTCGTCAGATGTCTCTGTTGCCTGGCGAAGCAACGCCATGGCATTATGACTTATGCCATTGAATTACAGTAGTTCTTCAAGGCCATACTTTAGCCATTGAATATGATGATCGGATGCCAACGAAGAATGTAACCTATAAACCGGTACAAATTGATTGGGACAAACCGAGCACTCATCTCCATCGTGCTGTAAATTCAAGTAATGAGTTTTATGAGGAGTTAACGATTTTCTTCCTTGATCGGCCGGGTCTTAATCCACAGCCTAGGTAGCCAGTAGGATGGGAGTATATCGGAGAAACCGCGATCGCTGTCGCGAAATGGAGTTTTATTGCACTAGCAATAGCCGGCATTATTGTACAAAGCGCTATAAAATTAGGTTAGATCGATCGCAATATTTTCTGGATCGCTTATCATGTCTCGACCTATTGCCTATCTTGCCCAAGGTAAACTTTATCTCCAAGAGGCTCAGAATCAATTTCGGGAAATCAAGAGTGAATTTGGCCAATCGATTCAACGCCAACGCTTGCAGGCTCAACGCCGGAATGCTTGGAAAGATAGGGGAATTCGTTCGATGATGATGTCTCCCCAAGCGATGGCTCAGTTGGAACAGCAGGCGGAAGCGGTGGTTCCAGTAGCCATTAGTCGTCTGTGTAATTCCGGAGAGGGTAAGTTTTTTTATGCCCTAGAAGCTGGGGAGATGGGGGCTTTATTTCGGTTCGATCCCAATGGCGATCGCGAAGATCGGCTATTTCATAATGCAGATTTTCAAATTAGTCATTTAGATTATAGTGCTGAGGATGATTTGATTGCCTGCACCAAAGCTTACCCCACAGGGATTACCAATATTGCTACGCTCTCACCCAATAGTGTGCGTCCAAATGACATGACAGAAGGGGATTCTATCGATTTAGCGCCCCGCTGGATACCGAATCAAAAGGCTTTAGTGTATCAATCGGCTGGAGTCAGTCGCAATGGTGAGGGCTTTGTGGTGAATCGCGCTCCTTTTTCAATTGAAAAGTTAGATTTTCATCAACAGGATTTAACCACGTTAGCTGAAGATCCCAAGTCTGATTTTTTGGGGCCCCAAGTCGGTTCTGATGGTCTACTGTATTATATTCGCCGTCCCTATCGTTCATTCCACCGTTCGTTTAATATCTGGCAATTTTTGAAGGATATTCTTCTGATTCCGGTTCGTTTGGCTTATGCTATTTTCCAGTTTTTTAATTTCTTTAGCCAGAGTTTTACAGGCAAGCCTTTGATCGCTGCGGGAACGCAACAAAAGGTGGAACCCAAACGGATGCGGATCTGGGGAGATTGGTTAACGTTGGATAATCTCCCGAATCAACATGCCGAAGATCAGGATGCTCCCCCCTTGGTTCCCTCCAGTTGGGAGTTGGTGCGTCAAGGAAACCAGGGAGTGCCTGAGGTATTAGCCACGAGTGTTTTGGCTTATGATTTGGCAGCCGATGGTACGGTGGCTTACAGCAATGGTAGTGGGATTTATCTGTTATCGGCTCAAGGGGAACGGCAACGGGTGGCGATCGCCCATCAAATTGAAGCAGTGAGGTTTCTGGACTCTAGAGAGCAGCAGGAATGATGAAGTTTTGGCACAAGACCAATGAGCAATAACCAATAACCCATGAGCAGGGTTAAACTAGAAAGAACTACTCTTGTGGAAAACCATGCGCGATCCAGAATTAGATGGTTTACTATCCGATCTCCAGAGTGATTCCGAACCGGTGCGCGAACAAGCCATTCAGGAACTATGGCGGCGCTGGTTTAACCAAAAAGGAATGATGGGGGTGAAGCGACTGCAACAAGCCCAGAGAGTATTGGATGCTGGTCATTTCGATAGAGCTGAAGAGCTGTTAACAGAAGTGATTCACGATTGGCCAGATTTTGCGGAAGCTTGGAACCGGAGAGCTGTGCTACATTATATGCGCCGGGAGTATCAGAAGGCGATCGCTGATTGTGAAGAAGTCGTGCGCTTAAATCCAATTCACTTTGGGGCACTGCATGGGTTAGGATTATGTCACGCGGCTCTGGCTGAATATCGAGAGGCGATCGCGGCGTTTCGTCAAGCTTCGGAACTTGTTCCCCACGCGATCGAGAATCAGCGCCTCATCCTTGAATGTACCGCCCGCTTAAATTAAATACTTATATCTAGGGTAAGGAAGTATGGTAACGCTTAACCTCGATCCCATAATTAAACTCACCTCTGAGCAATTTTATCAACTCTGTCAACACAACCCAGACATCAAACTCGAACGCAGTGCAACGGGACAACTCCATCTCATGTCCCCTACAGGTTGGGAAACGGGCCGTGTGAATACTAAAATTAACCTGCAACTGGCTTTGTGGAATGAACAAACTCAACTGGGTGAAGTGTTCGACTCTTCCACTGGGTTTGATTTACCCAATGGCAGCGATCGCTCCCCAGATGCAGCTTGGATAGCCCAAGAGCGTTGGTGTCATCTTACCCCAGAACAACGGGAAAAATTTCTCCCCCTGTGTCCCGACTTTGCTGTGGAAATTCTGTCCCCCAGCGATAGTTTGCCCAAAACCCAAGCCAAAATACAGGAATACCTCGATAATGGTTGTCGTCTCGGTTGGTTGATTAACCGCAAACAGCGCCAAGTCAAAGTTTACCGTCCCGGACAACCCCCAGAAGTGCTAGAAGCTCCCACCCGTGTATCGGGAGAAGAGGTTCTCTCAGGTTTGTGCCTAGATTTGAAGGCGATTTGGTAGGAAGCAATGAGTACAGATAAACGGCGATGGTATTATATCTTAGCTACAGGCAGTTTAGTGGCGCTCTGTGCAACGGCGATCTCCTCTTTGCAACTCCCCAAGCTGAATCAACTCAAATCAGTCCAAGCGCAACGGACAGAAAGTGAATTCCAGCGTGAAGTTGCTCAAGAGGGGATCGCACTGAAATTACTCAAAGCTATACCTAATTTTGGCTTTGATAACTTAATTGCGGATTGGGCTTATGTTAAATTTTTAATCTATTTTGGTGACGAGCCCGCCCGCGAACACACCGGATATGATTTAACTCCACAATATTTTGAAATTGCTCTAAATGAAGACCCTCGGTTTATTCCTGCTTATTTTGGTCTTTCTTCAAGTATTTCTTTATACTTGGGCGAGCCTAAAATTTCTACTGCAATGATGGAAAAGGGATTACAGTTACTTTCTCCTCAAGACCCACCCCGCTCCTATTATATCTGGCGCTACTTGGGGATTGATCAACTGCTCTTTCTAGGCGATGCTCAAGCAGCGCAAGCATCATTTGCTAAAGCGGCTGAATGGGCCAGTGAATATTCTGATCTAGAGAGCGAGAATGTGGTTGCTCTCTCGCACTCAACAGCAGGATTTTTAGCCCAAAATCCGGATAGTAAACAGGCCCAGTTTGCTGCTTGGATGTTAGTTTATCGAAATGCAGTCGATGAGCAAACCCGGGATCGGGCGATCCAAGGGATAAAATCAGTGGGTGGAATTGTTCAAATCACAGAAAATGGTGACATGATTATTCAACCGCCCCCCAATGACTAAACCCTTCTTAAAATTGCATTTCTAGAAATTCTTTCAGAGAATAAGCAGGAGCAGAAAATAAAAGCTCAGGAATAGAAGACTCGTATTCTAAAGATAAACGTCCTTGCAGTTGGGGATATAAAGCCTGTAATTGTAAACGACCCAAAGACCCGGTTAAGCAAATTTCTAACCCTTCAGCCAGATCGCTCTCTTCTTCCATCAGTAAACCCATAATCACAGTGGAAATAGCAGCATCCGCATCTTCGTCACTAATATTGCTCGTTGCCACTAGCAGCGTTATGTCATCCTTTTGCCCATGGCTCATAGTTGCCTTGAATGCCATAGCTAAATCCAATAATAGGATGTCTTCTGGTTGACTCCAGTCTGGAAAAATAATCAAATTAACCCTTCTTAATCTTAAGTTTTCTTTTATTTCAGAGAGTTGATAGTTCTCAAACACTTCCACCAATCTGGATTCAATTTCAGATGAGTATAACTCACTATCTAGAAAGCAAGGAGTTTTTTTCATTGCTTGCTGTATCTGATGACCATATTGTTCGCGCAATTGGAAATCTTTACCTAGAGAAACTGCTGTTTCAAGATAAGCAGCTTCATCTTTACTAATCCATGAACTCATTTCCATTTCTTCTAACAGTGCAGCACCCAAGCGAGTATGAGAGTGTTTACCTTCCATCACAACCACAGGTAAATTAGTCAGGAAAGGCTCCACTAGGGAGACTAAATCGGTGTAGGGATAAGGGGATAGATAAATATCGGCTTGCTTCAACAGGGCTTGTATATCCGTATGACTGCGAACACCAGAAACCCAAATTACTCTATCTTCATTGATATTTTGCTGTTTTAAGGTCATCTGTAAACGCTGTTTCCAAGCTGCTAAAAGCATTTTGGGAACAGGTCGAGAAATACTTGAATAGAGCAGTAAAACTGAGTCAGGAACCTCGCTCAGAATCTTAACCCAAGTCTGTTCTACTTCTGGAGGAATCGCTTGGTTATCTTCCCCATAAACATAGACTACTGCATGATTAGAAATCCCTAAAGTTTCTCGGTCAAAACTACGGATGGGAAGGCCTCGCTGCTCACAACCAAAATCTATCGTTTTTCCAATTCCTGATAAACAAATCATTGACTCATCTGTTTTTTCAAGCTCCAGAAGATCGCCTGAAAGATAATAATCAATAGTGCTTGTTTGTGGATTCAATCCTGAATAACTTCCAAGAATTTGAATACGAGCCAACCGGAAATTTGTCAATACACTCAGATTATTCACTTCCTCTGTTATTGTACCCGCAATTAATAAAATATCCAGGTCTTCTTCACGAATTTTTTGGATTGTACTGGGTAAATCTTCTGGAAGTTGTACACCTATATCAGCGTGACCTGAACAATACCTTTCCAAGCGATCTCCTGTTGCCTGAATGGAATACAAAACAATTTCAAACCGATCCCGATTCAGATGTTTATAAGTCGGTAGACTTAAAAAAGTATCAGGTTTTAAGCCAAAATTGTCAGCCAAAATTCCTAAGCGAATTCTAGTTCTTTCTGGTAGTCTAGGGGCAAAGTCGTAGTCTACAGATTGTCCTTGCAGTAAACACCACTTTTCAAGCAATTTAGCTCTTTTAGTATAAAGATTTTTCAGGTTAGCATCGGTTTGATACAAGCCACGACAATTACTAGATTTCTGGAAGTAGTAAAGAATTTGTTGAGCAATCTGTGAACCGGGGTTGTTTTCAATAATTGAAGAAATGTAATTCATCCAACACTCTAGATAGCTCAGATATTGCTTTGCTTCTCCAATTTCTTGATATAATCCCGGAGGAGTGAAGGAAAAATTAATATAATCAGGCAATAACCATTGAGGAATTCGAGACCAATCATACTGAATTGGCAATTGATGAGGGTAAGCATAGAGCATCGCCACCAGTAAGGATTGGATTTCTTTAGATTTGTTTTCCGTATTTGTAGTTATCATAGTATTGATTTCCTGTCTTTTTTGATCGTTGATACAAGTTGGGACTAGCGGCTTAACATTCCATGAATTTCTTAATCCTTTAATAATAGTTAAATACGTTTTTTCTATCTGAGATTCCGTAAAGTTCCAAAATGTAGTAACTAATTCTGGAATTAAAATTGAAAAACACAACTCAAAAACAATTTTTTGAGTTAAATAGTCTACCCAATCATTTCGTTCCACTTGCGCCGGATGTTTTAGAGGAAATACTATTGATTCATTGGGGATTTCATCTAGTAATCCACCGCTTAATTGGGTATTCGTTCCCTCTTGATTAAATCCGAGGTTAGAAACCAAATTTTTTTCAGGCACAATGGTTAATCCGTTTCTTCGCCAACAGGCAAATTTCCATCGATAAGCCCAAGAGTTAATATAGCCTTGATAAGTGGCTTCAAAAATGTTTGTCCATTGGGCAACAACTTGAGGTTCTAGGAATAATTCTTGTAACCAATTTTGTTCTCGCAGTCTTGGCCATTCTTGCATGTCAAAATCAAAATGTTGCCAAGCTCTTCTCCAAGTTGCCCACCCCCAACAATCAATATATCTGGAAAAGTAATAATTTTCTGGAGTGGGTTGATATCCAAAGAAAAAATTAGTCCCCGTAATAACCATGACTTCTTCAGTATTTCGGTAGTAACTTAAAAGTTCATCACAAAATCTGAAGAAGGTTACATCAGGAAGACAATCATCCTCAAGAATAATTGCTTCCTCAACGGTTTCAAAAACCCAATCTAAGCCACTAGCTACTCGATGCTTAAGGCCAAGATTTTGATCTGCATAGTTTTTGAGAACTTCACAATCCCAGTCTACGGTATCAATAATTTTCCGTGTTTCTTCACATTTTTGAGCCTCTGCTGACCAATTTAGACGAGGGCCATCAGCAATTACCAATAGTTTAGAAGGTTGAACATGACGAACTACATCAAACAGTCTTTGAGTTAATTCGGCTCGCTTAAATATGATTAAACAGACTGGAGTTGTAGTTTTGTATTTTAACATAGAAGATTAAAATCCATCAACATTTGAACTCACTTTTTTTATAGGGAGGCAAGAGCGGGAATGGCCGCGCCTCTTAAAGAACGATGTATGGAAAGACCAGGTAAGACATCACCCATCATTTGAGTAATGTCTTTCAATGTTTTGATGTAAGTGCTATAGATGAATTCAAAAATCATCCTTTCTTTCGAGCTGGATAATTTAAACTCTGGATTCAAAGAAGATATTTCAAAACCAGTTTTGTAATTTTTAAATCCATGGAAATGGAAAAATATTAGCGGCAGCTCATCAATAAAAACTTGGTTTCGACTCTTATAAATTTGATAATTATTTGTGTTCCAGTGGGAAACATTAGCCCCTTTATGCTGTATAACGACTACTTCCGAAAATCGATCTAACCAATCATCAAGATATTTCTGGTCAGCAAATCTTGTGGGTTCTGGTCGGTCATAACACCATTCTATACACCGCTCTCGCCACCATTGCAAACAACTTAGAGCATTTTGATCGGCGCGAAATGATAACCATCCTACATTGTATATTCCAAATTTTTTGAGTTCTAGGCAATCGGGTGAAAATCGATGTTCTATAATGGCAATGGAGCGATCGCCAATTTCCTGATAAATCGGATCTAAATCAGAGTAAAAAAATAAATCTGAATCTAAGTAAGTCAGCAAATCTACTTGCGGATTATTTCTTAAAACGTATAATGGTAAACAGGGAGTACAAGTGAAATAGTATTCAACAATGGTTCGATTTTGTTTTGCCCCTAGCAGATCTGGATCGCTTTGTTCTAGTTTATCTAGAGGGATTAAATGCACATTAGGATAGTTAAGTTTTTGAAGGGCATCATAACAAATTCGACTGAGACAAAGTACCCACAATTCAAACTCACCACAAAATTTCTGTAATGACTGATAAAGAGCTAATCCTTTGGGTAAATAGTTATGATCGAAGTAGGTGCAGAAATAACGCATAATCCATTAAAAATCAACACTAATTTAAAGATTTAATCCCAGCAATCGCAGCCTGACTGACCCGGGTTGCTTCTTCCTCAGTGAGCTGACCATACATCGGTAGACTCAGAATTTTACTACTGATTTTTTCAGTAACACTTAATCCTTTTGGAGAAATCGCTAATTTTTGGTATGCAGGTTGTTGATGAACGGGTACGGGATAATGAATGGCTGTGCCAATTCCCTCTACTTTCAAAATTTTTTGTAGATCGTCTCTAGAGTCAGAACCAATAACATACTGATGATAAACTGGATCGACATTATCTTGAGTTTCTGGAAGAGTCAGAGGTAAATCAATTAAATTTCGATCGTAGACTTTAGCAACAAATTTTCGTTGGTTATTATCCCGATCTAGGGCAGATAGCTTGACTCGCAGAATAGCTGCCTGTATCGGATCTAAACGACTATTCATGCCGCAAGTATCACTAATAAAGCGTTTTTTCCAGCCATATTGTCGTAAGTTCAAGAGCTTTTCAGCTAGTTCATAATTGTCGGTAATGACTGCTCCACCATCCCCTAAAGCTCCTAAATTTTTGGTTGGATAAAAGCTGAAGGCTCCTAATTTTCCCCAAGTTCCTGTTTTTTGATTGTTGAACATTGCACCGTGGGATTGGGCACAATCTTCGATGACCTCCAGTTCGTAGCGACGAGCAATTTCTAAGATGGAAGTCATGTCGGCTGGGTGACCATATAAATGAACAGGAATAATGGCTTTGACGTTAAGGCAAGAATGTTTATTCAGTTCAACGAGGGTATCTTCTAGGGAGTTAGGATCGAGGGTAAATGTAACTGGGTCAATATCGACTAAAATTGGGGTTGCTCCGGCCAGTTCGATCGCGGCAACGGTAGCAACTGCGGTATGAGAGACAGTAATCACATCGTCTCCCACTCCAATGCCACAAGCCTTTAATGCAAGAACTAAGGCATCTGTACCACTGGCGACACTAACTGCATAGCTGGCTCCCATGTATTGAGCGAATTCTTTTTCAAAAGTAGTTACTTCTTCACCTAAAATGTACCATCCACTTTCTAGAACTCGATGAATGGCTTGATCGATGTCTGTTTTTTGAGCCAGATAACCGGCTTTAGGGTTGGTTTGAAGGAGCATGAGGTTGGTGGAGAGGGTAGATGGATTAGGCTAGAGATATTGAGGCAAGCGATCGCGGTAAAAAGCTAGGGTTTGAGTTAGACCTTCTTCCAAAGAGGTTTTCGGAGTCCATCCTAGACTGGATTCAATCTTACTGTAATCGGTATAGTAATCACCGATATCAATCCGTTTTCGCTCTGGTGGAAATTCGCGAATTTGGAATTCTCCGCCCTGATTGACTTTAATCAAGAGTTCAGCCGTTTCTCGCAGGCTAATAATGCGATCGCCCCCTAGATTAAAAATTTGCCCTTCTGCTTCAGGTTGAACAGCCGCCATTAATATGGCATCAACCGCATCCTCGACATAAGTGAAATCCCGCAGTTGATCTCCACCCCACACTTCAAAAGGTTTTTCTTCAAGCACCAAACGAATCCAAATGCCCAGAAAGGTTTGTCGTGCATCCTTAACCCGCATTCGGGGGCCATAGGTATTGGTTAAACGTAAAGCACAAGCATGAATTCCATATACATTATTATACAGTATATGATACCACTCTCCTGCCATTTTGTTAATTCCATTAACATCTACAGGACGGAGTAAATGCTTTTCATCTACGGGTAAGTAATCCGGTTTACCGTAGAGTTGACGGGTGCTGGCAAAAACAAGTTTGATATCTGGGTTATAATTTCGACAAGCTTCTAAGATAGAAAGTTGCGATCGACAATTAATTTCTAAGTCTGTATAAGGATCGTGCATAGAGTCTAAATGGCTCGTTTGTCCAGCCAGATTAAATAAGTAATCTTGGTCTTGAACCAAATAACGCATACTATACTGATCTCTGACATCAGAAATATTCACTTCAACTTGATCTTCAATACCATTAATGTTAAATAAGTTTC
The DNA here is from genome assembly GCF_017746735.1 of Roseofilum sp. Guam. NCBI lineage: Bacteria > Bacillati > Cyanobacteriota > Cyanophyceae > Desertifilales > Desertifilaceae > Roseofilum > Roseofilum sp. Guam. The sequence goes on from NZ_JAGHZN010000026.1 coordinate 26,102, forward strand.
CTCCATATTCTGGAATTAAACTATCCACTAACAGCACATTAGCACCTAATTTAAGCAGTCGTCGAGCCAGGTTACTACCAATAAAACCCAGTCCCCCAGTAATTAAAACTTTTTTATTGGCAAATACAGTATCTTTCATAGTTGTTTAACCTATCTAGAGATAGTGTTTCCTTAATACCTATTCACGGTTTTGACTAAAGAGTAATCCTCGACCTTCTCCCACTTCTGGAGCGCCCGGAACAGAAAAACGCTCTGCAATTAAAAAATCTCTAACTTTTTTCATATCTAAACCCTCTACATAATTAACTAATTCATAAATATTTAAAAACCAACTTAAATATTCTGTATTATAACCATAATCATAAGCCCGCTGTAAAACAACAAAAGACGAGTAATTCTGAATAACAGGAAGTCGCGTTATATACAAATACAGCCGGGTACTTTTAACCATCTTTTCTACCAAAGTTGTCCAATCTTGTGCATATTGCAGTGCCGAACTGCAAAATACTAAATCATATTCATGGGCAAAACAGTCTCGAGCTTCTTCATAGAATGTAACATCAGGTTGAAGAGAGCGACCCGCTTCACACAATATAGGTACTTCTGCACAAGAATAATTGATTTTTACATTAGGGAGTAAGGATTGAGCTATCAGATAATACTCTCCCAATCCTCCACCCCAGTCTAAGATAGAAATTTCCTCTTTTTTCTGAGCAGTTAAAGACAAGACATAAGCAAAAAGAATATAATTATTCTGTTGTGAATAGTCATCAGACAGCAAAGCATTTTTTTTCAGTTGATCAACTAAACCTTTCCACTGATGTTTCCGCACATCCAAAATAGCCTTAATGTTCCATCCTTTTATTTTTTCATCTCTCCTTAACCATCCTTCTGGGACATACTCCCATTGAAGTTGATGACTAGTTGAGTCTAATGATTTTAAAGCAAGATTTAAAAATTCATTTTCTTCTTCAGTCTTAGGAAAATCTTTTATGAAGCCACCTATCAGGTTTTGATGAAGCTTATGAGTCACCGGTAATTGTTCTTGTGGAGTAGTCAATAAAGTTTCACAAATTTGTTGACGAACTTGTTTAAATGAGTGGATGTAATCTGGGTCTTCTGGTGATTCTTGAAAACGATATTGGTTTTGTTCTAGTTGTGTTTGTAAGTCTTCTGTGGAAATCGTCAATCTAGCTTTAGGATCAGAAGATAACCGTTGTGGCAATTGATAGTTAACTAAATTTTGCTTAATTGGTTCTTCTGCCTTAGTTAAGGTAGCATAGACCGTCATTATTTCTTGAGGATGGTGTTTTTTGTATAATCCGGGAATTTCTTGAATAACTTCAATTCCTTGATCGGCTCTAATCAATAATCGCCAATCACATTCTAATACTTCAAATCCGGCTTTTTGACTCAAATTTTTGAGACACTCTGCTGAGTAACGCCAATAATCCCTGGGAGAAGGATGATAAGGAAAAGAAAATACAGTTTCAATAATCAACAACCCTTCTGGCTTCATTATTTTATAAAAAGCATCAAAAACCTCAAAGGGATTTTCTACATGCTCAATCACATTCAAGCAAACTGCTGTGCCAAAAAAATCTGAGTATAGAGTAGGAAGATCTTCAATTTCAGGGGAACCATTTTCAGGATTAAGAATCAAATATTCTGGATCAATATGATCAAAAGGTCTTTGATTTAAGTAAATATATCGAGCATACTGTTCTTGAGTTTTAATGGTTAGATTATAATCTGCTATAGTGGGTTTTTCTAATCCACCTAAATCGACAAAAGGCTTTCTTAATCCATATTTTTGCACTTGTTCAGTAACGAGTTTTATATCATCCCAAAACATATTTTTCTCCAGTTAGTAGTTGATTAATATATTATGAATTATTTACATCTGGTCAGTTCATCAATTGAAGTATATTATTTCAATAATATATTATGCAAGACTTATCAGTTGTTTTCTATGTTTATTTGATCGTCTGAATTAGTGTTTGCATTGGTTTCTTGGTTCTCTTCACTAGAACTGGTTCGTTTTTGTAACTCATTTTCTAACTGAGTCATTAATTCTTGATAAGTCTTATCATCAGGATATAAATCGACTAACTTTTTCAATGGAATTCTGGCATTTTGAAGGTCGTTCATTTGTAATCGCACAACAAGTAAACCTTCAAGGGCAATGCGGTTTTCAGGTTCCCGTTGTAAAACCACTTCATATCCCCTAGCTTGTTGAATCAATTGTTGTTCAGGGGTCAATTCTGGACTTTGAGTTTGAGAAGTAGGATTCCTTTCTTCAGTGTTAATAACACCGCTAAATACTCTTAGCATCCCAAGAGAAGTTCCTCCGAAGAACGAAATGATGGACACAAAAATCAGGATTTTCTTGAATGTTTTCATTGATTTATAACATCCAATTCTTAGGTTAGAATAATCATTGATTGCGATCTGGCTTGCTCGATAATGCTCTTCTACAAAATATCACAAATACTCTTCAAATACTCGAGTCTACATATTTTGTCCACATTTGTTCATAGGCTTTTTCCATCTCACGGGCAAATTGCTTTCCATTCCATAGGGGGGCAGTTTTGCGAGATTCTTTCAACTGCCAATGAACTTTTTGACGCAGTTCTGGTTCTTTACCAAAACGAATGCCCCATTCGACATACTCTTCATCTGTCCAAGCAATACCTTCTGTAATACCTGCATTGATCATCATGGTATAGCTATTACGGGCAGCGAACTGTTGTCCCACTCGTGTTACCATAGGAATACCCATCCATAGAGTTTCTAAAGTGGTGGTGGCACCATTGTAAGGATAAGTGTCTAATATTACATCACAAATACTCATATTGCCACGATGCATAGACTCCGAGGGGGTAGGCATTACAAACTTGAGTCGCTCTTCAGAAAGTCCTTCCTCTTCTGCTAGTTGAAGAAAGAATTTCTGAATGGCGATTTGATCGCCAAAGCCTTTAATCAAAAAATAGCTATTTGGTACTTCTTTAATGATTTTTAACTGTAACCTAGCCATTTCTGGATGACGTTTATAGCCTCTTTGAGAACTGAAAAATAGCACTGCATCACTAGGAATATCTAGCATTTCACGTCGTAAGGTAGGGACACTGACTTCAAAACCATCTACAGCAATATAGGTTTGTGGCAATCGCCAAATTTTTTCACTGTAGTAGTCATCTGCATTGTCCGGAACCACATAGGGATCGGCAATCATATAGTCTACTGTTGGAATTCCTGGAGCATCCCATCCCAACCAACTCACTTGAATCGGGGCTGGTTTCATTGCCATGACTGCACAGCTAAGATCTAAAGTCAAGCTATCCATATCTACAAGAATATCTATCTTATCTTGACTAATTTGCTCAACCACATCAGCGTAGTTAATCCCCAATTTCCGAGTTTCTGTAAAATTTTGGATGTACCACTCTTGTAGTTTATCTTTACCCATCGCCCGGTAGTTAATAACATAGCCATATATATCATAGTCGTCTCGATTATGGTGTCGAAATAACCATCGGGCAAGCCAACCTACTGAATGACTAGAAAAACAGTGAGACAAGTAACCTATTTTTAATCGCTTATTCTGATTCTGGGGATAGCTCCAGTTTTGTCGATACTGCTGAATTTTCTCATGAGCGTGTAGTTCAATTCCTGCTTGACAGAATTGGGCAACATGGTTGTGAATGTGTCGATTTCTTTCGGCATCATCCTGAAAATAGGGTACGAAATAGCTGGTACTGTACATCCGGATATGAACCGGTAATAGATAATCTGATGCATTCTTTGGGTCAAGGGAGAGGAGGAGTTTAGCTTGCTGACTAAACGCATTGACGGCTTCTTGCCAATATCCACCCGCACCCATGAATCCTGTGATTTGTGAAAAAAGACCTCTGATTTTATCAAGGTCATTTTTGGCTAAATCGCACATCTTTTGAGCAGAGGCTATACACTGCTGGAAGTCGGGAACCTTAGAGTAGAAACCGGATAAATGTTCCCATACTTGTATATTTTCTGGATCAACCTGTAGTGCAATTTGACTTAGTTTAATGGCTACATCTGGTTTGCGTAGGTTATAATTAATCCTTAAGCAAGATTCCATCAGAATATTAATAAAGGCTTGTGGATCGTGAGATACAGCATAGGAGATGCTAACTTCTGCTAGAGTGCATGTAAAAGGGTTGAGAGGCTGCTGATCTAGACAGAGTTGTAAAATCTGCAATAGAGCATAGAAGTCTGGATTGCTTATCTGTGGACTAGCTTCAAGAATTGGGATTATCCCTATCCTGTCAACTTCTTCTTGAGTTAATTGATCTAATTTTAGGTCTAATCCGATGAGTATTAGGAGATTCTTAAGGTTAGTAGGCGCAATTTCACGAATATGGTGGCGAATCATCCAAGCTGTTGTCTGTTCGTTATTGTTTTGTTGTATATCTGCTTCAGTTTGTAGAACACTGACTAACTCAGCTATATATTGCTCCGTTTCTTGTTCACTCCCTTCCCCAATCGCTAACATCCAAACGACCTGGGCTTCCATTTCTTGTCCTTGTAGCAGTAGAGCTAATCCTAAGTACCAATGGGCTTGCTTCGATGCTGAAACGATTTCTATCTGATGCTGATAGAGTTCTAAAGCCTGGCTGTACTCCTTTGACCTTAAAAACTTTAGCCCTTGTTGTTGCCAATTTTGGGTTAATGGAGTCATGATTTTCTCATGATATCTCTAGATGTTGAAATCTTAAAATGAGCATGTTGCAGCAAAAGAGATAGGGTGAGATCCATTGATGACTCACCCTTGAGAACTTTGCTGCTACCTTCCTTTTGTAGTAGCTTCAAAACAGAAATGCTCTACTAATTAACCTTACAGACTTGTATAATCAGTGGGACATGCAGGGGCTGCTGTTCCTGTAAAGGTTAGCACCCTTGGCTGAGTACCGGCATCGTTGGCTTCACACAGACTCGCTAGAGTAGTCGATTCACTCGTTGCTATCAGGTTTACTGCTGCAACTCCCCCAACATAAGATTTCAAGGTTGTTGGTTTGGCAGCCCCATAGTTAGTTACAGTGCTATTTGCGGTGATATCTGCTTGTGTAGTTGTGGTTGTACTGATTCCGTACTTGTAATTCTCCGTCTCTTCTTCAATACCCAATCCTAGAGTTCCCAGGTCAAAGCTAAATCCACCTTTTTCCAGGTAGTAAGCTTGCTGTTGGCGGTTCATGGAACCCACATACTGCTTGGATTCAGATTGTTTCGCTTTGTTGGCTTGGTTGAGGAAGGAGGGCAGAGCGATCGCTGACAGGATACCGATAATGATGATAACGACCAGCAACTCAATCAGGGTAAATCCTTCGTCTTCTTTCTTCTCGATCAGGTGTTGCAGGAACTTGGTTCTAAATTCAGTCTTCATAATGATCTACTTCTCCTTGGGGGTGGATGAACTAAGATTTCTAACTCCATTGACTATAGCTTACCCACCCCATTCTGGTTTCATATCACCCCGATCAAAAATTTTTTCCCGATTTAGCCTAAGACTCTAGTAATACATACCCCATCTCGTACAGAGGTATGAGCAGGTCTTTCACTTTTTGAGTCGCTTGGGAGGGGGAGATCGCCTCCCCAGTGAATGGATCAAATGGATAGAGCCTTTGCGATCGCTCCACCAGATCTCTAAAAGCACAGGGAGCGTCAATCATAGGCAGTAAAATACTGATGATCCCACTATCGATTAAAGGGGTTGTCCCTGGATCTAGGGGAAGATAGTGGTTTAAGGGTAGGGCGCTCATTTCCGTGATAGAGGCGATCGCTCCCTGCTTTAACTGCTCCGTTCTCAGTTGCGGATGTAAATGCACTTGCGCTTGCTGCCACTCTTCATCTGTCCATTCCTGAATAGGGATTATGGTGCGATCTCCTTGAGGATGGCCACACCAGAAATCCAATAACCGTTGTTGGGAGTGGAATAGCTCATGAATATGGAGTTGTTCCTCTGTAGATAACTCAGAAAATTTGATCATCAGTTCAATGGGTAATTCGTCCCAATTCTCAAACAAACCTAGTAGATCCCACTGAGAATCATGAACCATACCTACAAACTCCATTCCTGACTGTCTGATTAAATCAAACAAATCGGGAATTTCAAAACCTTTGTCTCCAACAAATAGGTGGTTCATCGCGAGGTACTCATTAGAATTATCCGGTTTTCTGGCCCACGCAACTTTCTTTAGAAACACTCCTGGTTTTAGGTTTTGCATAGCTTCTCGGACTAAATTGTATTCAGTCTCTTGGGGTGAGGAATCCATCAATCCTAGCTTTTTCCATATTCGTTGCGCTCTAAAATACTGGCTGCGTTGGATTTTGCTATGTAAATTTGCTCGAATTATTCCCTCTTTCCTTAAAACAGACTTAAAACAATTTAATCCGTCTAGAACATCCGGAATCAAATACAATACTTCATCACAATTAATATAATCAAATGCATAGTTGAGAGTGCCAATGTTTTCAATGGACATTACATGAAACTCAGCATCTTTAAAACCATGAAAGCCCAGGCGTTCACGAGCAATTTCAAGTGATTTTTCAGATAGATCTATGCCGACAATTTTAGCCCCAGGATTGGCTTCGGCTAAGGTCAGAGATTTATAGCCACTCCCACATCCAGCATCTAAAATGACTTTACCAGCTGTGTCAATTACCTTTTGGTCTCGCCGATAAAACGCGGTTACCATATTATGAATATAAAGCGAAGAAGGATCTCCTTTAGGTGTTGCTTCTAAAGGAGCATTATAATAGGGCAGAGCATTAAATTGATCTCGGATTTTATCAATCTCTTCCATTCGTTGATCCACCATTGGCTTAGTCTTTGTACTTCATTTTAACCTGTGTATCCAGATCCACTCACATTTTTACACCCTTTATACGCTATACTAAGCGTAGTCGTTATGAGTTTAGATAGCTATGAACAACCCTACAGTAGAGAATCTAGTGATTATCGGTTCCGGGCCGGCTGGCTTTACAGCCGCTATTTATGCGGGTCGGGCGAACCTCAAGCCCGTGGTTTTTGAAGGGTATCAGATGGGGGGAATTCCTGGGGGACAATTGATGACCACGACAGAAGTGGAGAATTTTCCGGGTTTTCCCGATGGTATTACGGGGCCGCAACTGATGGATCGAATGAAAGCGCAAGCAGTCAGATGGGGAGCGGAACTATATACGGAAGATGTGGTTTCTATTGATTTAAGTCAGCGGCCGTTTACGGTGCGCTCTGATCAACGGGAGTTCAAAACTCACACTATTGTTATTGCCACGGGTGCGACCGCGAAACGGCTTAGTCTTCCCCACGAACAGGAGTTTTGGAGTAACGGCATTTCCGCTTGCGCTATTTGTGATGGTGCGACTCCAATTTTCAAAGGCGTAGAACTGGTGGTGATTGGTGGTGGAGATACCGCAGCAGAGGAAGCGGTCTATTTGACCAAATATGGGTCTCATGTCCATTTACTGGTGCGACGGGGCGAAATGCGGGCTTCTAAAGCGATGCAAGACCGGGTACTAGCTCACCCCAAAATTACGGTTCATTGGCATACGGAAGCGGTGGATGTCTATGGAGAAGGGGCAAAATTTGGGGGGGTGAAGGTCAAGAATAACCAAACGGGAGAAGAAAAGGATTTACCTGCGGGTGGGTTATTCTATGCCATTGGTCATACTCCCAATACCCAATTGTTCAAAGGGCAATTAGCGTTAGATGATGTGGGTTATGTTGTGACCGAACATGGGGTACAAACCAGTGTAGAAGGAGTTTATGCGGTTGGTGATGTGCAAGACCATGAATTCCGGCAAGCTATTACAGCAGCAGGAACAGGATGTATGGGAGCGATGTTAGCCGAGCGGTGGCTATCCGCGAAAGGATTGGGTCAGGAATTTAAACAGGAAGAAGGAGAGAAGTCATCGGAAACTGCTGCGACTGCGACTACCCAAACTGATACACAAGAGACATTTAAGTTGGAAGAAACACGCCATAAGGGAGGCTATGCCCTACGGAAATTATTCCATGAAAGCGATCGCCCCTTACTGGTAATGTACACCTCTCCCACCTGCGGCCCCTGCCATACCCTAAAACCGATTCTCAGCAAAGTTATAGATGAATTTGACTCCAAAATTCATTATGTGCAAATTGACATTGAAGCCGATCAAGACATTGCTGAAAATGCTGGTATTACTGGGACTCCCACCGTACAAGTGTTTAAGGATAAGGAGTTATTACAAGAACTCAAAGGAGTGAAACAAAAAAGCCAATATCGCCAGGTCATTGAAAGTAGCCTTTATAGCGCTACGCGCTAGGAAACAGGCAACAGGCAGCAGGCAACAGTAGACTGCTGTGAAAGACTTATAGGATTTAGAAATGTCCTAACCATAAAACATAGCGCTATAAATACGGCAATAGGCAATAAGGAAAACCGGTTTTCCCTTTCCTTCAACCGTTGTGAAGCTAGATCGCTCATAGAAAAACCTGGCATTACCGAAGTAAATGCCAGGTTAATCGACCAACAGAGAAATTGAATTCAATTATTCATTGAAGAGTGAGATAAATCAGTAGAAGAGGGAACACTAGCAGCACCATTGCTTTCAGGCTCATATTGTTGATACTCCAGCAGGGCGATCGCCTGACGTAAAGCTTCTGTACGGTCTACAAACAAGTGATTGGGAGGCAATGCAGCTAATACACCCAACTTTTCTAACCGCCGTTTCACCTTACCCGAAGCACCAACAATCATCACTTGACGGCCTTCATCCAGAGCATCTTGAATCGCATTTTGAATCGCCAAAGAAGATGTAACTCCCATTACCGGCACATCCGTCAAATCAACAATCAGGATATCATGGTCTTCCATCGCCGTATGCTCGCGGGAAATCGCCTTAGCCACCCCGAAAATCATGGGCCCACTTAAGTGGAACAGCAGTACCCGGTTGTTTCCGCGATCGAGCAATTCTTTCTCTTCATCATTGAGCAAAATGGCATCATCAGCATCCGTAATCGTCTTCACATCATTAGACTGAAGTTCGCTTAACCGGTCAATCGTCAAGATATTGGCAATAAAGACCCCAACACCAACGGCTGTAATCAAGTCTACGAATACGGTTAATCCGATCACCCCGTACATAATCAGGGCTGCTTTCATCGAAACTTTATGAGCTTGTTTCAGGAAGCCCCAGTCAATAATATCAATCCCCACTTTCAAGGCAATCCCTGCCAACACTGCCAAGGGAATATTTTGGGTTAATCCGCCAGCAAACAGAACAACACAAAGTAAAGCAACTGCACGAACTATGCCAGAGAGAGCCGTACGTCCTCCCGTTTGGATATTGATCACCGTTCCCATCGTTGCCCCAGCACCGGCAATTCCTCCGAATAAACCGGACATGATATTCCCCAACCCTTGACCAATTAATTCCTTATTAGAATCATGTTGAGTACGGGTTAAACTATCAGCCACCACAGAAGTTAACAGTGCATCAATACATCCAAGCATCCCTAGAACGAGAGCATCAACAAACATCGTTCTTAGAGCTTCAAACGTGAAAACAGGGAATTGCAAGCTAGGCAAACCACTTGGAATTTGACCAATGCGCCTTAATTCTACACCTCCGAAGAGAGTAACTGAGACAATAGTTCCCACAACTAAAGCAATCAATTGGGGAGGGACTTTGCGCTTAATTTTTGAGGGAGTTAAGAAGAGAATCGCTACAGTGAGCGCCGCTAAACCTAATTCTGTCGGTTGAATATTCGCCAATAAATCAGGTAGGGCTGTAATGGTTCCAACCACACCGCCTTTAGGACTATCCTGACCTAAGAAGGGCCCCAATTGCAGGATGATCATAATTAGACCAATCCCTGACATGAACCCAGAAACCACTGTGTAGGGCATGAGAGTCACATATTTTCCCAACTTCAGAACTCCAAAGAGAATCTGAAATACCCCAGCCATCATTACCACAGTAAAGGCCATGGCCATACCCTGCTCTTGACCATAGGAAGCCACTAGACTGGCAATAACAGCAGTCATAATGACGGTCATCGGCCCGGTGGGTTCGGAAATCAGGGTAGGCGTTCCCCCGAATAAAGCAGCGAATAAGCCAACCAAAACTGCACCATAGAGTCCAGCTTCAGCCCCTGCACCAGAGGCAACGCCGAAGGCGAGAGCCATCGGAAGGGCAATGACCGTGGCGGTTAGCCCCCCAAAGATATCCCCCTGTAGGTTATTAAAATTGATCCTGTTAAAGACTTTCATTGTTGAACGAGTTTTGATTAGGGGTAAAAACTGTATATCAATATACAGCTAAAAAGTCTTAAACTTATCTATCACAATACATATTATTGGAATCTATGTATTTAATAATAATTTATTAAGACTTTGTACATAGTACCCTAAAAAATCCAATAGATCGAACTAAAAAGCCGGGGTATTACCCCGGCTTTTTAGGTAGCCGTATTTTGTGCCAGAGGGACATTGACACCAGCGAAGAAGTCATTGACCCGGACATAATGGTTGTAGTTTGCGATCGATGAGGTGAATCAAGTAAGAACGAACTCTTAACTCTTGATGGCAGTACCACAGGATAGATGCAAGTAGCATCAGGACTGCCCTATTTTAGGGTTGAAACGATTGAGCATCTATTTTGCTGTCTCTTTCTGTCAATGTTTGACCAAAGCGTATCCGGTGACGGCGGGACACATTCTGCTCTGGGTCAATGCCATCAAAAGTAGGTGGAATCCAAGCACGGACCACTAATAAACCTCCCAGCACGATGAGAAAAGAACAGGCCGCCATAACCTGTACCCACGGAGTTTCCAAAATGCCTCGAACAATGATTTCCCGCAGTACCGATACAATCGAGACCTCCACTGCGACTCCAATCGAAATTCGATGCTCCTTTAAATAAATAATCAGCAATCGAAACAATTCCACCAGAATGAGCAAGAACAAAATATCGGCAGTAACCCGAGGAAAGTTCAAAGGTGGCAACAGCGACAGAAACATCTCTCGTAACTGCATCACCATGAAGCTAAACAAACCAATGCATACCGAAATCACAATTAAGTCCTGCACGAGTTCTAGAAAACGAACGATGCGGTCTCCATTAAACCAACTGCACCAGCGAGGAGAAGGGTTTGATGATAAGGGTTCCATAGTACTCAAAGGTAAAGGGTAAAGGGCGGGGAAGCGGTCTAGATTCCGAATCATCGCCATAGCCAGCATGTTGGTCGCCGGACAGGAGCGCCGGCAGACCCGACCCGTCTGGGATTCAGCCACCCAGCGCTTGAGCTAGCCCGATGAAGAGCGGTATTCCCAAGGCAAGGGCAACTGGCGTGCCAATGGCTGTGGAGGAGCCGATGTAGGCGGAGGGATTGGCCGACGGGATACCAGCTCGTAATGTGGGTGGCCCTGAGATATCTGAACTAGAGGCAGCAATGACCGCCAGGAGTACAACGCCGCCAAGGCTGAATCCGGTGACATAGTGGGCAATCATGCCGAGACCGAATGCAATGAACCCATGGAGTAGGGGTGCAATAAAAGCATATAGGACATACCATTGGCCCACCTTACGCAGCTCGCCAAGTCTGGCCGTAGCTTCCATACCCATGACCAGCATCAGTATCGAAAGCATACCGCGAAAGCCCGGCGCGAAGAAGCTCTCATAAACCCGAGAAGGGTCGGTGAACAGGCCTAGAGCGAGGCCGAGTAGCAGTGCCGATAGAGCAGAACCTTGGAGACTTTCCTGGATGATTGGCCAGATCTTGACGCGCTCGCTTCCAGTATCGGGTTTGGGATACCCACTGGCGACAATGCCCTGGTCGCTGGGATATGCACCTGCGCTACTGGAATACTCCCCTACGGCAACCGGCTGCTTACTGAGCTGCTGCTCCTTTGCCTCACGGTGCTGCTTTTGCTTACTGATATAAATGCTAGCCAAGACGATCGCTGTTACAAGGGCTGGGATGTCCATAAAGGGATAGAGAGCAGCGGCCCAGGGTTCGTAGAACATGTCTATATCTGGCGATTCCATGATCGTTATGCCAGCGGCGAGGGTAGAACCACTCACCGCACCGAACAAGCCCGCAGTTGCAATGCCATCCACGACTTCGACATTCGGCAGCTTGGCCAAGGTGTAGCGCCCGATAAACACGATAAGAATTCCGAGTATCATGGCGAAGATTGCGGGCAAGAGCATCTCCAACAGATTGGCATTGCGGATTGCAGTACCGCCGCTCAGACCCACTTTGATGAGCAGCATAAACACAATGAATTTATAGACCGCATCTGGAATTTGCAGTCGGCTGTTGACGGCGGCAACGACCATACCACCAATCAGAAAGCCTAGTGTTGGAGACTGCAATTTCTCCAAGAAGAGCGTAAAGAAATTGGATAAAAAATCCATGAATACCTCCGTCTACCTCCTCTATGAGGGGTGATTATTGTGATAAGTGAGCTTTAATAAGGTAAGGGTGAAGGGCTTCACCCCTACAGCACAGGTGTTACACGAGAACCTGTTAACGGGGTGTTCAGAGAGGGATGCTCTCCAAACGGGGCTGGAAGATTATAGCTGTATCTGCACTACCTTCCATAGAGAATAATCTATTAAGATTTTAATTCTATGCACTTAAGTCTATCCTAAAATGCACAGATTTTTGCATTCCGTAACATAGATTTGAAACGCAATGTCAAATTCAAATCATAAGTTTTTCTTTTGGTTGGCGATCGCCGCCTCTGGCTCCCCCCTCTAGTGAGTGCGAATGGCGATCGCTCCACCACATCGACACCTCTTCGTTGAAAGCCATGCCATTGGCGCTTTAGTGCCCTTCAGTCATAAGTGTTTTTTATCAAATGCTTCCACTAATCTGAGTCAATCTTTCTCAACAGAGGGTAGGGGTTTGTCATAAACTTAAAAGTATGATTCAAGCTAAAACCATAGAGTCTTGAATTGTTGTAACAGAATGTATTAATGAGGTAACCCACATGACTCAAAAAGCAGCCAAGCTCGTCATTGTCACAGAAAAGTTGCTGCTGAAAAAGATCGCCAAGATCATTGATGAAGCCGGGGCTACCGGTTATACGGTAGTGGAAGCTGGTGGTAAAGGCAGTCGCGGTGTGCGATCACCGGGAACACCTAGTAGCGTTAGCGATGAGTTCACGAATATCAAGTTCGAGGTACTCACTCCTAATCGGGATATGGCTGTGAAGATTTCGGATCAGGTTGCAGCCAAGTATTTCGACGATTATTCAGGCATTGCCTATCTCTGTGATGTAATGGAGGTACTGCACGCGCACAAGTTCTGATTCAAAAACCCTTAGGAGTGCAGAGAACGGTGTTGTCCACGGTCAAACCATTGACCGTGGAAATGTCACCTTTGAAAATTCCAGTTGAGCATATTGGTTTTTCAGGAGTTTTCTGCACCACTAAGCTCATTTTGTTCTAAGTTATATCTTGGCTCTAAGTTATATCGATGAATAATTAAATCTAATAGACTTGATGCAGCAACTTCAATCGGATCAAACCTGGAAACTCCTTAAACCATTAGTCAGAATTTCTTCTCAGTGGATGACCTTGATTGGAGAGCAGCTTGAAGATCATCAGGGTCAAGTGTTGGACTATTGGCGAGTCGAAAAAGCTGATTCCGTGGTGATTGTGACGATTCAAGGCGATCGCGTCATCTTGCCTGTGCCCCAGTATCGTCCCGGCGTGCAGGGCATCACGTTGGATTTTGCTGGGGGACGGGTGCGAAACGAAGGAAAGCCCTTGGAGGTTGTCCCCCATATTCTCAATCGTGAATTGGGCATTGGAGAAGGGGATATTTTGCAGATTCAGTTACTCAATGAACAAGGATGGCTGATTAATAGTTCCTTTTCTAATCAGAAATTGTATGGATGTGTGGCTCAGATCGATCCTAAGATTACAGTAGAGCGCGATCGCCTCGGCGCTGTCTATCCCCATACTTCCGAAGGTCTCCATCAGCTTTACCAAGATTTGACCTGTCTTCAATGTCGCGCTGTACTTCAGGAATGGCAATATAGCAGCAGTAGCGGGAAAGGCAACCGTCCGACTTCGGAAATGGGTGGCGAATTCCCCTAAACTGTGGTTTAATAGTAAGGTTGTCTAAACACGCACATCTAGGAGGTTCGGGTGTTTCCTACATGGAAATCAATCCACCTAGATGGAGGATAAACCCGAAAGGAGAATTAAACCCTATGCCCGTTGTTTCACTCGCTCAGTTATTAGAATCTGGAGTTCATTTCGGACACCAAACCCGTCGCTGGAATCCCAAGATGTCCCAGTACATCTACACTTCGCGCAACGGGGTACACATCATCGATCTGGTACAAACCGCCCAGAAAATCGAAGAAGCCTATCGGTACATGCGTACCATGTCTGAACAAGGCAGAAAAGTTTTGTTTGTGGGAACTAAACGGCAAGCAGCCGGAATTATTGCCCAAGAAGCTTCTCGCTGTGGTGCATACTATATCAATCAGCGCTGGTTAGGTGGAATGCTCACCAACTGGGCAACCATTAAAAATCGGGTAGAACGCTTAAAAGAACTCGAACGCCTCGAAAATAGTGGTGCGTTGGATTTGCGCCCGAAAAAAGAAGCGTCCGTATTACGTCGGGAAATGGGTAAACTACAAAAATATCTCGGCGGCATTAAAACGATGCGTAAAGTGCCCGATATCGTAGTAGTGATTGACCAACGGCGCGAGTATAACGCTGTTCAGGAGTGCATTAAACTCAATATCCCGATTGTAGCCCTTCTAGATACGAACTGCGATCCCGATCCAGTTGATTATCCGATTCCCGCCAACGATGATGCGATTCGCTCGATTAAGCTAATTGTGGGTAAACTGGCAGATGCCATTTATGAAGGTCATCATGGCGAAGTTTATGTAGATGACCAAGAGGATACGGATTATCCAGATGCTGAAGAAGACTTCGATGATGAAGACTTTGATGAGGATGGAGAAGAAGAGGAGGAGGAGAGTAAAGAAAGCTAGAGATCGCCTTGATAGCCTATCATGGCCGAATCTTCAAAAGTTTGGGTGGGAAAGCCCGTCCTTCTAGCACGGCTTTACAATATAATATGAAGTGGTCAATGACCCACCCGCGATGCAGACGTAACAGACAGCCTTTACGTGACGACATCTGGTTTTAACCAGTGGCGCACAGAGCTGCGGTAAATCGGGAAAAGAGGATGGGGTAATGGGCGATCCAACCCTTGAATCAACTAACAACAAAGTTTTTTTGTTGAAGAATGGCCCATTAAAAACTGCAAGACTTGTGGGGATAGTCTGTGGAGCTTTCTGTAAGACAATAAACTCGTCAGTGGGTGGAGGCAGTTGCACTGAAACAGAAACCTAAAGCCTCCTGCGGAGGGTAGTTCTCACTAAGGTGAGGTTTCCACTTCGCAGACATAAAGAAGGAATCACCGTGTCTTCAACCCGGTGAGGATGTCAAGAAAGAGTAAGCAGCCGTGCGTAAGCACTTTGGTGTAATCAAAAATCTGAATTAACATGGCAGAAATTTCAGCAAAACTGGTTAAAGAGCTACGGGAAAAAACGGGCGCTGGCATGATGGATTGCAAAAAAGCGCTCACAGAAAACGATGGCGACCTGGAAAAAGCCTCAGAATGGCTGCGGAAAAAAGGGATTGCTTCGGCTGGGAAAAAGTCCTCTCGTGTTGCAGCAGAGGGTTTAGTGGATAGCTACATCCATACGGGTGGTCGAATTGGAGTTTTGGTAGAAGTCAACTGCGAAACCGATTTTGTGGCTCGTGGGGAAGCTTTCCAAACCCTGGTGCGCAATATTGCAATGCAAATCGCCGCTTGTCCGAATGTTGAGTATGTCAGCATAGACCAAATTCCGGCGCAGATCGTCGAGAAAGAAAAAGCGATTGAGATGGAACGGGATGATTTAGCCAAGAAACCCGATAACATCAAGGAAAAAATCGTTGCTGGACGGATTGAAAAACGCCTGAAAGAGTTAACCTTACTGGATCAAGCTTATGTTAAAGACCAAGCCAAGACGGTTGGTGAATTGGTGACTGAGACGATCGCCCAGTTAGGTGAAAATATTCAGGTGCGCCGCTTCGCTCGCTTTGTTTTGGGTGAAGGCATTGAGAAGGAAGAGAGCAACTTTGCTGAAGAAGTAGCTGCTCAAGCCAGTGGTAAATAAGGGATGCTAGGGGGGCAAACGGCCTCCCTACCCCGTGAGCTAGTGGAAGTTTGCTGGCTTAGATAAGGGGCGTAGAGTTTACGCTCCTTTGCTATCTCCAGGTGGAATTGATAGAAAATCCTAGAGTAAATATAAAATTATGGCTAGACCCCTACAGCGAATCGAACGAGAGATCGAGGAGTTGGAAAGTGCGATCGCCTCTTTAGCAGAAGAATTTTATCAAGCCTATGGTCACTATACCCAATACTTAGGGCAAGCGGTACGCCAACAGTTAATTGTAGCCAGTTATCAGATTTGTACCCAAGGATATCCTCACGAGTTTTTGGAACTCTCGTTAACCGGAAGACAGAAGTTACAGGAAAGGGTTAAACGTTTAGCCCAACAAGCAGAAGCGGAAATTCAGGAAATAGTCAGCCGCCCTCTAGAAACTCCTCTGGCTCTGCCCTCAGAAGAAGCAGAAGAGGAGAATGAGGAGGACAAGGAGGACGAGGAAGATGAGAACCCAGAAGAGCGTAACGAACCCTCCTTAGACTCAAAGGTAGTGGAATCAGAGGAAGAATACCCCTTAATCAAGAATCCAGAAGCCTTAGCTCAATGGCAACAAAATATAGAAAAACAGATCTTCAAGCGATTAGAACACTTCTCCCATGAAGTGAATCAGCTCTTGAGAAAAGCCAGTATTTTTACCGAAAATATACCTGAACCTTTGATAGAAGTGGCTAAACAGGCCATGGGCACTCAAGAGTCCCTCGCTCCCAGTTTACCGAATATTTTAAATCTAGTGATTGAGGCAGAAAACTTTCTCACTCCTAGAAGAAAAGGAGAGTTGAAAGGCCAGATTGAATTGCCAGAACGCTTACTCAAGCAATATGAAGACTCAATTCCTCCAGTAATTATTGGCTTACAGAAGGGAGACTACGATCCAGATGAGGATGAAGATAACGATGAGGATGAAGATGACGATCGCGATCCGATCGCCCTTTTACCCTTTTCTCTGCCTCTGAAAATCATGCTGATTAACCTGCGCCTATTGGATATCGAGTTTAGTGATGCTAAGGTAACAAGCTACCGCAAGCAACTGCGTCATTTACAAGATCGCTTGTACTCTAAGGGACAAGACTATCAGCGCAAACAAAAAGAATATGCGATCGCCCAAGCCGAACATGCCTGGAGATCGAGTTGGGTTGAAGACCGAGAATAGGCTGTGGGGAGATGGGGAGAACAATTGTTCGCCCCTACAACCTTTTATGCTTCCGGTTCAGCTAAACCAAACACCCGGCAAAAGACCTTTTGCACCTTATAGCCAGAATCAATCGATTCTAGGGGGTCTTTCCGCAGACGGTGGCGCAAGCAGAGGGTAACCACTTGTTGAATATCCTCTAGAGTAACCTCTGTGCGTCCTTCAAATGCTGCCAACGCTTTAGCTGCGCGGTTGGTGACAATATCGCCCCGTAAACCATCCACATCTAATTCTGAACAGACTTGGGAAATTTGCACCCGCAATTCATAATCAATGTTGACAGAAGATAGGCGTTCTCTAGCTTGTACTAATCTTTGTTGCAGCGCTTCCTGTTCGGTTTGAGAGCGTTGTAAAAACTCCTGGGGCTGACTGTCAAATGCAGAGCGCTCTTCGACAATTTTCACCCGTAGATCCGGCTCTTTAACCGTGCGAATTTCGGCGTGCATTCCAAACCGGTCTAATAATTGGGGTCTGAGTTCCCCTTCTTCTGGGTTTCCAGAACCAACTAGCACAAACCGGGCTGGGTGGCGAATAGAAATGCCTTCGCGCTCTACCGTATTCCATCCACTGGCGGCAGAGTCGAGTAAAACATCGACTAAATGGTCATCAAGAAGGTTAACCTCATCTACATATAAAATCCCCCGGTTCGCCTTAGCCAGGAGTCCCGGTTCAAAGGCTTTCACCCCTTCAGAAAGGGCTTTTTCAATATCAATAGTTCCACATACCCGGTCTTCAGTTGCTCCCAGGGGTAGATCCACCATCATTACTTTGCGGCGAGTAATAGGGAGGTTTTCTTGGAGGGTCGCCCGTTCTCTGACTTCATCACTCATCAGTTCTTGATCGTGGGGGTCACTATTAAAGGGATCATCAGCGACGATTTCGATTTCGGGTAATAAATCGGCCAAAGCACGGATAGTGGTAGATTTACCTGTACCGCGATCGCCCATAATCATCACTCCCCCAATTTTCGGGTCAATCACATTGAGCAGCAGGGCGAGTTTCATCTCTTCCTGTCCCACAATTGCAGTAAAGGGGAAAACAGGACGGCTCTGCTGCACAGGAGATAAGGGGGTTTCACTGGTTGAGTTCTGCTCAGGGGCGAGGACTGAATTCATAAGGTTACTTAATCTATCGGTTGATTTGAATCGCATCAGGAGAGTTTATACTCTCTTTATTTATCTTCCCTGAAAAGGGCGCGGTTTTGAAGAGGATGGCAAAACTCAGGGCTACCGGCCGATCGCGGGACGATTGCGATAGAGTAGTGCTGACCCCATATCTAGTACCCAACCATGAATCCTCCTATGATGCAGTCTGCGCTTCGGGTCTCGACCAAAGTTTTGCCGGGCGATAAAGTGGAAATTCAAGTCCCCTCTGGTTATGAAGGTCAAGAGGTTGATGTGTTCGTCGTTTTTTCCCATCCTGCTCCAAGCAAGCGGTCTTCATTTGTGGCGTTCATCGAAGAATTACAGAATCGTCACCCCAAGCGTTCTGTGGAAGAGATTAATTATGATTTGATGATGGAAAGGAAATCATGGGACAGTTAAATCTCGATCTTTACCAACGAGTTTACCTTGATACGGCAATTTTCATTTATACCGTTGAAGCCCATGCTTCCTATTTTGTTCGCCTACAACCCCTTTGGCAAAAGTTTCAAGCTGGCGATCTAGAATTAGTGACCAGTCAACTGACATTAATGGAAACTTTAGTGAAACCAATCAAAGAAGCTAATCAGCAGTTAGTCTACGATTATAGAACATTTCTAGAAGCTAGTGGAATTCAATTGGTTGCTATTGATAAAATGATCATCCTGAGCGCCAGTCAATTGAGAGCAACTACTTCCTTAAAAACACCGGATGCAATTCATGCAGCAACCGCTATCTCTGCTCATTGTGATTTGTTTTTAACCAATGACCGTGCATTTGAAAATTTTCCAGGATTATCTTCAGTCGTGATTCTTGATGATATTATTTAACGCTAAATGAAGAAAAGTCCCACTATCGATGATTGACCGTGAATTACGAACCGCTCCATCATAAATATCGGCCGCAAACTTTTGCCCAGTTGGTGGGACAGGAGGCGATCGCGCAAACGCTCTCGAATGCGTTAAACCGGAATAAGATCGCCCCCGCATATCTGTTTACGGGGCCGAGGGGAACGGGGAAAACTTCTAGTGCGCGGATTTTAGCCAAGTCTCTCAATTGTATTCAGACCCAGGGGCCCACGGCTACTCCCTGCGGTGAGTGCGAGATTTGTGTCTCTATAACAAAAGGCTCTTCTTTGGATGTGATGGAACTCGATGCTGCGAGTCATACGGGGGTTGATAATATTCGGGAAATTATTGAGCGATCGCAGTTTGCACCGGTTCAATGTCGGTATAAAGTTTATGTAATTGATGAGTGCCATATGCTGAGTACGGCGGCGTTTAATTCGTTGCTAAAAACCTTGGAAGAGCCGCCCGATCGCGTTGTCTTTGTTCTCGCAACCACCGATCCGCAACGAGTGTTACCAACGATTATTTCCCGGTGTCAACGGTTCGATTTTCGACGTATTCCCCTGGAGTCGATGGTGCATCACTTAAAAGATATCGCGAACAAAGAGGCGATCGCTATTACCGAGGAAGCAATAATTTTAGTGGCACAAATTTCCCAAGGGGGACTCCGGGATGCCGAAAGCTTACTCGATCAACTCAGTTTATTAGTCGGTGCAGATGACGTAACCGAAGTGGGTGCAGAACAGGTTTGGGACTTAGTGGGGTCAGTACCAGAGCGTGATTTATTACAGTTATTAGAGGCAATTAGCAAACCCAATCCGGCTGATATTCTCGACTTAACTAAAAATATCTTAGATCGGGGACGAGAACCCTTAACCTTACTTCATAACTTAACTAGCTTTTATCGCGATTTACTGATTGCTAAAACCGCACCCCAAAGACAAGATTTAGTGGCTCTCACTGCTTCTACTTGGAAGCACTTAATCGAATTATCTCAACACTTCAGTTTGCCCCAAATTTTAGCGGCTCAAACCCATCTTCAAGACAGCGAAACTCAACTGAAAAATACGACTCAACCGCGACTCTGGTTAGAAGTTAGTTTATTAGGCCTACTCTCAGCCAACCAACCCCCCGTTCAAGCCAGTCCTGCACCTGTGGTAAATACTCCTGCTGCCAGTATTTTGCCTGCGCCAAAACCCGCCATTTCTCCAGGGACAAAACCTGTTGCTCGACCACAACCAAATCCCCAACCCTCTCCTGCACAAGACACACAACCGACTGAACCGGTAACTCCGGTGAAGACTGACAACTTAGAACAGCTTTGGCAAACCGTCATTGATAACTTAGAATTACCAGGAACCAAAGTTTTAATTTCCAAGCATTGCAGCTTATTAACCTTAAACGATAAAACCGCCCAGATTGGCATTAATAGGAAAGGAGCGCAAAATTTAGTTAAAGGTGTTCAACCCCAACTACAAGAAGCCTTTAAGAAAACCTTCCACCATCCCTTTAGTTTGAAATTTCAGCTTCTGGATGATACAGAAAAAAAAATACCTCTTAATCCACTACCTCCAGCTCAAAAACCAGAGATTGTGCAAGAATCAGTTGCGAGGCGATCGCCAACTCCTCCACCACAACCAAGTTTAGACCAGGAAAAACAACGGGAAAAACAGAAAGTCAGACAAGCAGCCGAAGGGTTTGCCGATTTTTTTGGTGGAGAAATAATGAACTTAAAAGCAAAAATAGACTTACCTAAACCAGAAAGTATTAAGGACGAATCGTCCTATTTAGAATCAATGGACGATGATGAAGATCCTCCGTTTTAAGGGGAATGGGAAATGTCCAATTACTCTAGGACTGACGCAACGACTCCATATATAGCAGATTGGTGCGTTAGCGAAGCGTAACGCACCAATCTGGATTGTTTCATCTAATTTGATGCATTAGATTTTTTTGGTAGTGAGGGCTTGAGCAATCTCCAGCTAGGCTTTTAAGCACTCTTCGTGCTTACACCAAACAAAGCCCTATTTTAGGTGAAACAATCCACTACTGGTACTGTTCCCTATTACCATTACCTAACAGCGTCATTTCATTCACAACTCGCGCAAGTTCTTGGACTATGGGCGTATTTTCTGCTTGTTGGAAGGCTTCAACTAGGGCTTGATAGTACCATAGGGTTCCGGTTTTTCCTCCTTTAAATCTGTCCCAGATGCTCTCTCCCACTTGGCGATAGTCTTTGACAATGGAGCGAGCATTATAGAGTTTATCGGCAGCACAGACGAGGCGAACGGAAGCAGAAGCTTGGGGAAGGTGGGCAAGATACGCTTCCTTGCGTTCTTTCCAAGGAGGTTTGGGGATGGTGTAAGCGTCAGTGCATCCTTCGACTATGGCAGTTACCGTTTCTCCAAATTGTTCTCGAATGCGATCGCGGGTGGCTTCTCCTCCTTGGTCTTCTATGGCATCATGCAATAGGGCAGCGATCGCCTCATCTTCAGTTGCACCATATTCCAGTGCAATGCTGGCAACTCCCAGAAGATGGGCAATATACGGAACTCCTGAAGCTTTACGGATTTGGGTTTGGTGCAGTTGGTGTGTCAAGATGAGGGCATCTTCAAAGCGTTTAGAAAGCATGATTTCTAATTAACAATTAATAATTATCCATCTTCCCCCATCTGCGCTCCCTGAGCGGAGTCGAAGGGAGCGCTCTCCCCGCGTCTCCGCATCCCCGTGTTCTCCATTCCCCCATCCTCTCAAAGAGGCTGTTGCAATTGGGACTCTAGGGGGCGATCCTCCACAATTTGTAAACCCTTAAAATCTTCTTTAAGGCTACCAGACCAATCTCCTGGGGGCCAAAAGACCCAACGACTGCCGATAGGGAGTTGCTTGAGGCGATCGCTATTTTGAGTGAGTACAATTAAGGGTAAATTAGGTAAATTACGTGCCTGTTCGCCAAAGGTAGTTCCCGCAAGGCTCTCTAAGACGACTTGATAACCTTGAATAAGTCCCGTATACGCGGTCCAGAGTTTAACATTCATTTGCCGCCGGGAGGCATGAAAATAGAGAGAAGCCGCAGCAATAACCGCTTGTTCAAAGGTTTCGGGATGCCAAGCAAACTCGGTATCGAGGGCAATCACCACATCGTCACCACCAGCCATAATTTCCAATTCTCTCACCCTTAAGTCCCCATAGCGGGCGCTGGTACGCCAGTGAATTAGCCTTAAGGGATCTCCAGTGCGATAAGGGCGCAAGGATCGAGTCAGACCTTCTGTGGCATTTTGTACCCCCTGATGGTCGCGTTTAAATTTGGGGCTTTGGTCTTGTCCTAGGTCATCAATCAGGGGACAAGTCCGCAGGGGCAACACTTGGGGATAAACGATCGCCGTAGCAGGGGCTTCTCGGCGACGGCGACACCAAAATAACCCCAAAGGGGCGGCTGTTCTAAGCTGTAGGGTACTCCAACGATAAATTCCTCTTTTTTGGGTCGGTTGATCGTAAATCCACTTGTAGGCGCTGTGAGCGGGGATATGGGCGATCGCTGTGGTTTGGGGAGGACTGAGGACAAAGGGCAGTAGGTCTTGAACTTGGAGCAGGGTTTTGGGTTGGTTGGTGCAATTTTCGATATCGAGTTCAAGGGTGAGATGATCGCCAGCGCTGATGGGGCGAATGCGACGGCGATGGATCTGTAGGCCGCGTAGCGATCGCACGGGTAAAATAGCAGCCATAAACAGCAGAGCGGCGATAATACCACTCATCACATATAACCATCCCACCATGGTATTGGTCGCTGCCCCAAAGAAAAAGACCATCAGAGCACCCAGCAACCATCCAGCATAGGCTGGGTTTACCCATTTTCTCTCTAACCAATCGGCGATCGCCTGTATCACGCTCTTACTCCTGAATCGTTTCCCCTTATCTTTTATAGCGCTTTTGGGAATGGGGGGATGGGGACAGACTATTACCTGTTCCCTATTGCCTAGCGCTCTAAAACTCAACCAAGACTTCGGCAATTCTCCGATTACGTCGCACGGTGAGCAACATCGAGCGGGGACGGGTTTCCAGGAAGCCGATCAGGTCATTGACTCCGCGTAAACGACGGTGATTAATGGCCAAGAGGCGATCGCCGGGTCGAAATCCAATATCTGCGGCTAAAGAACCCCGTTCTACCTCTAGTACAATTAAGTCTTGATCGACGGTAACGCCTAAACGAGGACGGTCAGAAAAGCGATCGCGACTATTGCCATGATCTGGAGGATAATTGGGATTGCGTCGAGCCACACTATCATCTGGAAAGCCAGGATCGCGTTGATTGCCATTGGCGACAATAAACTCGCGGGCAATTGAGGCATTGGTGGCAAAGCCGATACCGCTATTGGTTCCATCTCGACTTAAAATGGCTTTATTGACTCCTATGAGTTCTCCACGGGAGTTGAGTAAGGGGCCGCCTGAATTACCGGGATTAAGCGCTGCATCGGTTTGTAGGTCTCTGTTTTCTGGGTCGATGCGACTGAGGATACCCGTGGTAATGGTTCCGGAAAGGCCAAAAGGACTACCAATAGCATAAACTTGTTGACCGACTTGTACGCCTTGGCGATTGGCGATCGGGATAGTGGGTAGGGTATCGTTGGTTTGCAGATAAACTAAGGCTAGATCGTTGCGGCGATCGACTGCAATGACATAACCCTGATATCGTTGTCCTTGGGCTGTTCTCACCTCCACTCTTCCCCGTCTCGCTTCAGAAACCACATGCTCATTGGTCAACACTAAACCATCGGACCGGACAATACTCCCAGAACCTGAACCTCGTCCAGCTTTAATTGTCACTACAGCAGGACTTGCTTGGCGATAAACTTGAATCCGCGTTTGTTCTTCGCTACTAAACTGAGCCAGTATGGATGCTTCGGGTAGACTCAGTGCGGGTGGGGTGACTATCAATCCCGCTGCTAGGGTGGACAGGAATAAAGTTTTTGGTTGAATCATGGTTCTTTACCCAGAGTTGGCAATCCTTCTTTAATGGATGACACACGATGGTGCTGATAGTTTCCTTATTTTTGAATGACTTAACTATTATTCACCTGCTTTATCTTTCAATAAATTGACTAGATCAAAGGCAAAACTAAGAACAGTTGATTCTCCCGCACCTAAATCCCAGCTTTGGATAATAGGAGCAATACTTTGATCGACGGGTCTGAGCCAATTTTTTTCTGGTAAATTTTGCTTGGCTAAATCTGAAGTTTCGGCACTCATAATTTCCGTGACTACTGCCATAGGAACGCAACTATCGGTAAATAACTGATTCAGCAGCTCTGCGTGTTTGCTCTTGAACAGTACACGGTTTCTGGAAGTCGTACAGATAAAGTTTTCATCTTCTGGACTCATTTTAGTGACAACTCCCGACACTCACCCTGCGGGTAGAGTGCGGACTTCTCCGCCTAGCTTTTAGAACTAGGTTTAGCGTTTTTGAGTGAGGTTTTGCCCAGCCCCACTTGCTTAATCAATAAGGCAGAATTAACGTCTCTTGGCATTGACGCACCGCAATGGGGACAATTATGCCAACGATCTGATAATTTCTTGGGCACTCGATTTTGGCAAATTGCACAATGTTGAGACGTTCCCGATGGATTAACTTTCATGACCTTCCGCCCAGCTTTTGCGGCTGAGTGCGGAAGGATATCGTTCAAGAATCTACCTATCCCAGCATCAGCAAAACTTTTGTTTAATCCTGATTTTGCCGATTGTCCATTAGGAAGATATGTCCCGTTTTCAGCTTGTTTCGGCTTATTTTTTCGAGACATATTGGCAATTTTCAGATCTTCAACAAAGATAATCTCAGCTTTATCGATTAACTCATTAGCCGTCTCCAACTGCCACTGCCGTCTTTGTCTGGCGATCTTCTGATGCAATTTAGCGATCCGATGGTTCAATTTTCGACGTGGCTTTGAACCTTTGTTTTTCAGATCGCGTTTGGCTTGAAGTTTCTTTAGTTTATCTTCAGATTGTCGATAGAACTTAGGCGGTTCTTTAGTCTCACCGTCTGAACAAGCGACAAAATACTCCAACCCGGAATCAATTCCAATGCTATTAGCGCTTGTTGGTTCTATATCAATTTGTGGCCAATCAGGAACTGATTTATTCTCTAGGGAGAGAGTCAAATACCAACCATCAGCTTTCAGAGAAACAGAAGCCGTTTTGACTGAAAACCCTTCTGGCAAAGGACGGTGCTTGATGAATTGGATTGAGCCAATCTTAGGTAAATTAATAGAATTGCCGCTAATCCAATCCCTTTTTGCCTGAGTGTAAGTGAAAGTTCGATAGCGATGTTTCCTTTTGAAACGAGGCTTTCCACTACGCTTGCCATTGCTGTCCCCTTTAATAAAGCGGTCAAAAGCAAGCTTAACTCTTTTGACCATATCTTGAAGAACCTGAGAGTGAACCTCCTTATACCAAGGTCGCTCTTTTTTCAATTGTACCAATCCTCTTTTTTGACCGTAATAGTCAGGTTGATCTGTTGGCTGTGCAATACTAGCGATTAATGGACAAGCATTGATAGGAGTGCGATTCATTTCCCACCAATCGAAACGAGCCGCAAGTAACCCGTTGTACTGTGAACCCAACATATCTAACCAGCGAGACATTGTGCATCGTTGGAGGTAGGTTGGCTTAAGCCTGTACTGGTAGGTGGTTCGCATGATAGGTTTGAATAACCGTCTCTATTATAGCATACAGTCACTATGAAAGACGACTTTATTTCAAGTGGCCGAGCGGTTTCTGACCTGAAGGCCCATTTAGTGTTGACCACAAAATACAGACGGAAGGTTTTTGATTAAGAGATATTGGATTTTCTAGCAAATACAATATCTGATTTATGCCAGAAGTGGGATTGTAAATTAATTGAAGTCAATGGAGAATCCGATCGTATTCATATTTTATTCCAATATTATCCTCAGCTTGCTTTGCCCAAATTTATTGCCAATTTGAAATCTGTCTCTAGCCGTAAACTTAGATCTGAGTTTACTGAAAAAATTAATCGATTCTATAGAAAATCTGTGTTGTGTAATGAATCTTACTTTATTGCCAGTTGTGAAGGAGTAAGTGTTTCAACTCTGAAGCGATATATTGAGCAACAAGGTTCTAGCAAGCATGGAAAAGAAAGGGGCATCGTAGAGGCGAAGCGGCTTCTCGAAGAGTACCCCTTCCTTTTCCCGT
The DNA here is from genome assembly GCF_017746735.1 of Roseofilum sp. Guam. Taxonomy (NCBI): domain Bacteria; kingdom Bacillati; phylum Cyanobacteriota; class Cyanophyceae; order Desertifilales; family Desertifilaceae; genus Roseofilum; species Roseofilum sp. Guam. Next base: position 52,761 of record NZ_JAGHZN010000026.1, read on the forward strand.
CTCTCATCCCGACGCTCACCTTCGGTAGAGCGCGGGGCTTCCCGCCGTCAAGCTAAAAAAATCACTGAGTTAGTTTAATTCTAACTCAATCTGTGAGGACAAATTATAAAAGCACAAAGGATGACTCAGGCTGGATCAAGGGAGTAGTGAATCAGAATTTGAAGCACAGTTGATGTTCGGCAATATTGAGGAATAATTGGGGTGGATCGCCGGGTTCTAAGCGTCCTTCGTAGCTGGCATTAAAGCAACTAAAGATGAGAGGTTCATTGCCAGAACCTTTCATAGACATGGTTTTGAACAATAGGCTAGAGTTGATTAAATCGACCCGCAGGCGATCGCCACTGAGGATATCGGCAATTAACACTTGTTTGACCATTGGAGTAACCTTAATCACGAGGTTTTTAAGGGTGAACCACAGCACTCCATGGCTAATGTGCTTCACCTCCACCTCTTTGGGTAAGCCTAAAATTTCGACCGGGTGAATAGTCTGCTCGTTAGTCGTCGGCAGATCTAAAGAGCGTTCAACCGATTGATGTGCAGGGGCTGTCTTAGTAGACTCTGGAACAGGAGGGGGATTTTTCTGCTGGGGTTGGGGAGGGGAAGGACGGTGTTGGGGAGCAGAGGGAGGAGTTGCTGATACCGTATCTAGGGGGATTTTCCAACTGCGGGATTTTTGCGCTAGTTCCGAGCGAATGCGGATCAGGCGGTTGGTTTTGCCCTTGGTGGTGTAATAGTCTTCCTGTTTTTTCTTGGTGGCTAACCAGCGCGTGCGGGCAAGCTGTTGGGTGTTGGCGGGATAATTGCCCTCGCAGAAGGTTTGATAAAATTCTAGGGTAACTCCCAAACCGCCGATTTTTTCCAGGGCAATGCCCACTTGTTCCATCAAGAGATAATTTTGCCAGTTGGATTGACCCAGAAACTGGTCTTTAATTAAATATTCGTAGCGTTGGCGATCGGGAATTGAGAGGCGATTGGGATGCAAATTAGAATGGGCTAATTCATAAATCACTACCGCCAAAACTTGAGTTTTTTCGACAATATCGGTTAACCGTTCGCGGGTGCATTGCTCAAAAATTTCCGGTAATTCTGGCCAAGATTCCCGACGGATTAAATATTGCAGCCATAGGGGTAAAACTTGGCGCTGTTCTCTGGGTTCAGAAATCTGCTCAAAACAGCGCTTTAGAGCTTCGGTATCGTCTAAATACAGATAGGCCATAAAGGCATGATAGTAAGAGTTTTGGTTTTCTAAAATAGGAGCAACATAGCGTAACCAGGCAGGATCTTTGGGCGATCCCGCTTCATTCCAAGACTGATAAATGAGATGTTCGAGATCGGAATGACTCTTGGCTGGGGTCGATCCTCTAGCACTTGAAGCCAGTTTCAGATATTCTAAGCCTTCGGGAAGTCCGACTAATTGGGATTTGGCAAGATAATATTCCCGTTGTTCAGTTGCTTGAGCAGAGGTGAAACAATCTACGGCTTCTTGATACGCTTTTCCGCGATAGAAGCAAAGTCCGGCTGAAGTAAGTAGACCTGGATATCCAGCATCTGATAAAGCTTGCAGAACTTCACCGATATTGTACCAAATGGCGGGTTGTAAGGTACTTTCGTCGTTAATTTCTTCGATGTTTTGCTGATAGGTTTTGATCGCTATTGCCCATTGGGGACTAAAACGATGTTGCTCTAAAATTTGGGTCTGATTATGGTGATAAACCTGTAATGCTTGGGTGAGGGTTTGTATGGCTTCCTGGTCAAATTCTGAGACCATGAAGTTAATCAGAGGTTGTTCGAGGCTATGGCGATCGCTAAGTTCCGGGCGATCGGCCACATCCTGATACCATTGATATAGGTCAGCCCAACAGGAGCCTTGCCAAAAACAATCCCAAGCTTCTTCTTCTTCTCCCAGTTGCCAAAATTCTGACCCAGCTCTTTGATACTGTTGTTCAAATTTGAGCGCCCAAGCTTCACAAAGATGGCCTTCTTCTAAATTACCAATGGTTCGATAATATTGTTTGGCTCGCCGTAGCAGTTTGGGATCTTGGGCGTTTAAGCCTTCGGTTCTAAGCATTAGAGCAACGGAGGGTAAGTCATCTTCTTGCAAATCCTTCGCACTTTCATCGGTTCCAGTTTGCAAAAATTGTATCCGTTGTTGCCAGTCCTGGAGATTTTTTACCCGTCCCCAATGGGTTTCTACGTGATGAGGATCGTTGATCTGATCCCATAGGGTGCGATCGCCCAAGGGGGTATCGACGACAAATAAGCGTTCAATGGCGCGACTAGCTGCCACATAGAGCTTATTAAAGAAGTATTCCACTTCAATGCTCAATTCGGGGCGATCGGCTTCTAGGAGCGTCCAAAACCGGTGATGACAGGCTTCCCCAAATTTATACAAAATCACCCGCTTAAATTCGAGTCCTTTGGCGGCGATCGCACTGAGGACATTTTTGGGCGGCTCCCCATCACTCCATCCTTCAATTACTTCAGACAAGACTTCATCCTCTTGGATATAGGCAATTTCTCCGCCTTCTTCGCAGGGAATAATGATAATTGTATTTTGGATATATTCCTTAAATACTTCCCGAGGCAAATTGTCTTCTAAGATGAATTTTTCTGGCAATAGTTGTCCTTGCTTCCAAACTCTTTGAGGTTTCAGATCTCGGTGATTAAATAAGAGATAGCGCCAGAATTGAATCAGGTTATTGAATTTTACAATTGGAGCGTATGAACGGTAGTTGCATTCTAATTCTTGGAAATTCATTTCTAACCCCAATTGACGGGTGGGATCGAGTTGAATCACCACTTCACTATAAAATGCGGCCTTAAAACTATCCCAGCGAAATCCTGTTGGATTCAGGGTCTGAAACGGATCGCCTGCAAACACAAACGGAAAGTTTTCTAGGGTTTGATATCCCAGATCGTAGCGAGAAAAAATAGAAAGCCTTAAAATTAATTGTAGCTCAATACGGGTAAAATCCTGGGATTCATCACAGAAAATCGCGGTATAGCGGGCTAAATCCAGGGGCAGTTGCAAGACCTGTTTAATTAAGTCTTGATCGTCCCAGTATCCGGATTCTTGTGCTTTTCTCTGATACCAATTTTGCCAAAGGGTATAAATATCTTTAAACTCTTGAATGGGAACCGTTCGTTCCTTACGTGGAACTTCAAACTCGTAGTCCTCTAAGGTCATCTCTTCCAAGCCATATCCCTTAATGAACGTGCGAATGACATGCCAACACCGTTCCGGGGAGTAATGGTGGGCGGTGCGGAGGGGACAGTGCTGATATAAGACCTTGAATTGATGAAAGGAAATATAGCGGTCTAAGGCAAATTTTTCGGTATATTCTGGGGGTAAAAGGTTAAGCAAAAAACGCTGGAAAGGTTTAAAAAAATGTCGAATATTGGGAATCGGATCGTCGTTGGTTTGTTGGGAAACAAAGCGATGATGAAATTTTAATAGTTTTTGGACTCGGTCTTTGGCAACCTCTAGCAGCCGCTCATTGTAGGTTAAAAATAGGGGATTGCCAGGTAAGAGGCGATCGCTATAATAATAGAATTTGCGATAGCAATAGTCGGCAAACAGATAAAAGAGGAGCGTTGATTTACCACTTCCTGCTTGTCCGTTTAAAAACAAGGGAAGAGCGTGATTACCTGGGGTTGAGACAAAGTTTAAGAGGCTCTCTTCTTCCGCAGACAGGGCTAAATTGACCTTCGGGGAACCCTCAAGGATTAGCCAATCCTCATGGGCGAGCAAATAATTGGGATAGGCTCGGCGAGCTAGGGCAGTAATGGAATTGAGGTTAAAATGGCCGTTCAGATAATTGACAGTTTGATTGTAGAGATAGGTGCGATCGCCAATAGCACTGATTTCCTCAGGCGTGGGATAATGGGAAAACGGACACAAGAGAAACAGAATCGACGATGATTGATCCGCACAGACAATCCGACTAAAGAGAATATAGCGATCGCCTGCTCCATAAAGCAACACTCCCGGCCACTCAGTCGTCTGTTCCGTCGATTGGGGACTCTGAATCACTTCTACTAATTGGGTATACTGGGAAGCATGCGATCGCATCGCTGCACTACTTAACTCCCCAAACCAAATTTCACTCTCATAAATTAATGCACCTTGGTTTTCCCGTTTCCATCCTGGAGGTTCCAACCAGGGTAATAAATCGGGGTTTTCCTGCACCAAAGGCCGCACCCGATGGGGAACCTGCTCTAAATTGTGTTGACCCAATAGCCAATTCTCCAATTCTCCAGGTTGAATCTGAAGATCGAGATACTGCTGGCCAAACCCTTCCCGGTCTCTAAGAAAATGTTCATAGTCTTTTGCTCCCCGCTTGAGGATATCGAGCAACACCAAAACATCCTCCCCCGCACTTTCCCCCTGCACCCGTACCATGCGAGCAATCAATCGATAATTATGGTCAACCTTGCGCTTGAGATAAGGATACAGGCGCTTAAAATGAGCTTGGGCTTGATCGACACTCTGAGGCAACAGTTCATCACAGAATCGATTAATGTAGCTCTCCAGATTATGCTGCTTGGCTTTGTGTTTAACTTGATCTGTGCGATAAACGTACATGAACTTAATGGGGTTCAGAGAGTAGGAATAGTTTAAATTCTAGTGGATCGTTAATTCCCCTGCCCTCACTCTGATGGGAAGATACCGATAACAGTGGAAACTGCTGTTATGGAGTACACTGTAAAATTCCTTTTCGCCATGTACCCCCAGACGACTCCTGGGTTTGAATCGCTGTAACTCCACTCAGGACAAGCAGGGAGTCGCCATTGGGGAGTAAGAAAAACCTAAGATTTAATCTAATCTTTAATTTTCATGTGATTCAGATCACCAATTTTTGGGACTTCATACCCTTATAGTTAAGAAATATTCTCAACAACTACCAGTGCTCCCAATCTTCATTGGCGATAATGGAGTAATCTAACATGACTTATTTTTTAGATCGCAATCGTCGCGGCATTGCTCTATATCGTAATGTACCCGTTACAGCCCTCACCATCCTTAGTGCAATTTTCGCGATGATTCTTGCTTCTGCAACTTGGCAATGGGAGCGGCGCGAATTGAGAAATAGCTTACAGATTCAAGCCGATCGCCTTCAACATTCCTTAGAACAACAATTCTCTACTCAACAAAAAATCCGTCCAGAGCAGATCGAAAGGCTGACATCGAGTGAATTAATTCAGACATTACTAGAACACTCCCTACGGGGGCTGAATCTAACCGAGCTAGAGATTTATTTTTGGCAAGGTAACCTGAAACAAGATCTAGAACCCGTAGCGCTCTATAAAGTGAATGAGCGATTATTTATCAACAATCTTGAGGAAAACCCTCCGAGTCTAGTTGGTCGGGGGTGGTTATGTCCAGAATTTGCCCCGCCGACGAGTTCAGCTTCTGGGCAAGCATTTCGTCAACTGCGGCGATCGCGAAATTCCGTGACGCTACCCTGTCAGCGATCGCTAAAGGTGAGCGATCGTGAAATTTCTTGGTTACTGATCCCTACTGCTCAATACATTGCCCCCGATCAATATTGGCGGACTTGGAGCATCATTATCGGCAGTACAGCTTTAATTACCTTTCTGAGCATTTATCTCAGAGCTTCTCAGCGCTACATGCTCCAAATTGAACAACTCCTCAGAAAGCAAACGGAGAAAGCAAATACTCTACAAGAGACCCTAACTGAATTACAAAACACTCAAGCCATGCTCGTTCACAGCGAACGAATGTCGGCATTGGGTCAAATGTTAGCGGGTATCATTCATGAAATCAAGAACCCCCTCCATTTTCTCGGAGGTAACTTAGTGCCACTTAAAGACTACTGCGAATCTCTTTTGACCCTCCTCAAGTTATATCAAGAATATTATCCCGAACCGGTCGAAGCCATTGTTGACTATAGTGAGGAATCCGATCTCGAATTTATGATGGAAGACTTTCCTGATTTACTCAATTCCATGAAGGTGGGAACCGAACGCATAGCCCAGATTGTGCAATCCATGCGGACTTTTTCTCATGTTGATGAATCTACGATGAAACCGGTAGATATCCATGAAGGTTTAGACAGTACTTTGCTGATCTTATACAATCGATTAAAAGCCAAAGATTATCGCTCTGAAATTGCCATCATCAAAGAATATGGAGAGATTCCCAAAGTCGAGGGTTACAGTGGGCAAATAAACCAAGTCTTTCTGAATATTATCGCCAATGCCATTGATGTACTCGATGAGCGAAGCAAAAAGCAGAAGGAGCAGGGCATTTCTCTCGAAAAAGGTGAAATTAAAATTCAAACTTCTGTGGCAAAAGAAAACCAAGTGCAAATCAAAATTGTTGACAATGGCTTAGGAATGTCTGATGAAGTAAAAGCGAAAATATTTGAACCATTCTTCACTACAAAATCGGCGGATAAGGGGACCGGTTTAGGGATGTCAATTAGCTATAAGATAATTGTTGATAAGCACAGTGGTCAGCTATTGTGCCAGTCTAAAATAGGAGAAGGAACCACGTTCTTGATCAATCTACCAATATCGCGATCGCCATCCCCAAGTCAAGTTGGATCTCAATCCCTATCTGCCACTCAACTCAATATGTGTAACTATGCTATCGTTCTAGGCGCTGGTCATGGATCATCTCCATTGGTCACCAGTTAAGCTCAACATCCTTAGTGTTAAGTACCCAAGACAAAAGGAATAAGAAGGCTAAATCATCTTATGCTAGTGCAACGAAACATTCATTGAATTGACAACGGAGAAAAAATGTTGGTTTTCATACATTATTCAAATCTTCTAGACAAAAACGAAGAAAAGTAGAAAAAATGCAGTTAAACAGCTCAGGTTTGAAAGTAAAAAAGATAGATGCTTGGGTCAATTGGTCTAAGAGTATAGATGAGTTAATCTCGGAACAAAGATATGGAGTAGAGTATCAACCGATTGTTGAAGTCAAGAGTCAAGAGATCTATGGATTCGAGTGTTTAGCCCGCTTTTTTGATACCTCTAATCAAGCCATTCCACCAGATATAGTATATCGGGCTTTACACAACACACCACTCCAACTCTGTGAGGTTGAATATCAACAAAAAATACTGCAATTAGCTCATGCCCCCAAAAAGACGAAGCTTTTTGTCAACCTCGATCAAGATTCGTATTTTTCCTGTAGTAGAGAACAATGCAAAACCCATTCTGGAAAAAATCCATTTGTAGAGTTATTTCATAATTATCAAAATAGTGAGGGAATTGTCGTCGAGTTAATTGAAAATACTGAAATCAATCATGCTATGATGAGTTTGTCCATGATCCATGAATTATCAAACGCCACAATTGAGACGGCTCTTGATGATGTTTGTAATCCACAATCGATGATCTCCACGTCAGTCATGCAACTGGTTGATTTTATTAAACTGGATCGATATGTTGTTCAGAATAAACAAAACAAAAATCTAATTTGTTTAGTTCAGTTCTTGACTAATTATGTGCATGGCACAGAAAAAAAAATTATTTTAGAAGGAGTGGAAACCGAAGAGGATTTGGCTTTTGCGCAACGAATGCAAATTGATTACGTTCAAGGTTTTTTATATCGCGATCGGTTTATCAATTTATCTTAGAGGAGGGAAACCAATGAAACGGTTATGATGAAAGTATTGAATAATATTCTTCTGTCCAACATTCACAATCCACTTGATATAAAATTCCTGGAGACATCCGATCGCCTACTGCACGACCTGAGATCCATGACTGCGGGGATCGGAAACTATGGGGACTTCACTTCGTGAACCCGATTCTAGGCTGGATACTTTGCCGATATTGCCAGCGTCGGGAATGGGGACACCCGCCACGAGAGCGTCTAATTTATCTTTGAGAATGGGTTTGGGTAATTCGCCAATTGTTTCGGCGATCGCCTCTCCCCGACGATCTAAAAATACAAAATGGGGAATGCCATCGACGCGATAGGCATCCATTTCTGGCAACCATTTGGTATTATCCACATTCAACATCACAAAATTGACTTGTGCCCCATAGCCCTCTCGCAACGCTACCATATCAGGAACCATGGCTTGGCAACTTAAACACCAATTGGCATAAAATTCCATTAACGTTGGCTTCTCATTCTCTAGGGCAACTTCTAGCGGTGTAGAGGTTTCGGCCAACTCAGACAGAGACGTAGACGGATTTTGGGTTTGTAGACCTAGAAACAAAGCTACACTTAAGGCGATCGCCGTTAACGCCACCACCAGATTACGGATGCGAGTCGCCATAGGAGCTTGGGTATTGAGATCGGCAACAGGTTCAGTCATAGAGGATCAATAGGAGTAACAGGTTTAGGTGGTAAGTGAGTGTTCAAGGGCGATCGCCACAGGAATCATTATCCTTGATATTTAGAGCTTAACGGAAATAGACGACTCTGGCATTAGTAAAACCTTGCGATCGTAATAAAGCCGACTGACTCTCCGCACGATCTCGATTGTCATAGGCTTGTATATAAACAAATCTCCCTCTTCGATTTCGAGTTTGTATAGCGCTGGGATACCGTATGCGGATTTGTTGATATACAAAATTATTACCGGTTGGAATCACGACAACATATCCTTGGAGTGTTACACGGGGAAAAGTATTGTTTCCTCCGGCTATTGGGTCCGATCCTAAACCTAATTCTGCTAGAGTTCTGCTATCAGCTATGCCACTAGGAAATAAACCTCTGAAGCGCTGAAACTGCTCCACAGCCTCTGTTGTTAGTTGGCCATAGATGCCATCAATTGTGCCTCGATACCATCCTAGATCTTGCAGTCTACTTTGCAGTAGCTGAATCTGCCCGATCGGAGAACTGGGTGTTACTTGCTGTAATCCAAAGTTTGTTCCAAAGGGTTGATTAAAGTTGGGTTGACCCAGAGCCGGATTAAAGGAATTCGGAAAGGGATCGCCAAAAGTGATACCGGGGGTAAAAGATGGCGTATTAAAAGGTGCTGGAGGAGGGGGCAGAATTTGAGGGAACGTATTGAATCCTGCTTGTGGCAATTGGTTGAACAAGATCCGATTGATCGCAGATTGAGTTTCCGAACCCACTATGCCATCGACCCCAATACCAGCATCACGTTGGAAACCAAGTACTGCTTGCTCAGTTGCTCCATCAAAGACTCTGGTGATGGGGCCTCGATAGTATCCTAATAGCTGGAGATTTTGCTGAAGTTGAGCTACATCTGTGCCAGAATCTCCGAATCGTAGAGCTAGAGCTACTTGCGCTAAAGTCAAGATCGCCAGCGCGATGCCTAAAGAGAGTAATCGTAGGATCAATTGACTAGAAATTGGTTTAGCCAGCAACTGTTGCCAAAATTGCTGGATTGATTTTCGTAAAACCCGTTTGGTGCTGGTCGGGTCTTGATAGGCTAGGGCTAGATGGAGATAGGCTAGAGAGTCCATAGAGAGTAGGAGATCTTAATCCAGGTGTCGATGCTGCCCCTATTTTAGGCGATTTTTTCGAGCAAAATGACTCAAGATTGCTCACTTGCAATTTCTTTGGTTCAGAGGGCCACCACCTAGAGAAACTCAGCGAATATCTTCTGCACTAATGCCATACTTCTGTTGCGCTCTGGATATGGCTTCTTGGGTTAGGGGGCCTAAGATGCCATCTAAGGGGCCATCATACAATCCTCTGGCTTTTAAACGGCGCTGTAATTCTAGAACTTGGGGATCTGACCTGGAACTTAAGGACTGACCCACTGGCGCTCCGTTTTCGAGTCGTGCTTGAGTTCGGCGGCCATAAATGCCATCTGGGGTTAAGCCTTGGACTTGTTGATAGGAGCGAACCGCTTCCTCGGTTAAGGAACCATATAATCCCGTAATGGGGCCATTAAAAAAGCCTTTGGCCATCAGGTTTTCCTGTAGAGCCGTGACTTCCGGGCCTTGGTCTCCGCGCTGGAGTACGGGAGAATTGTCTAATGTCGATCTTTGGTTTCCTCCCGATCGCAATCGACTCCAAGTTTCTGCGCCCACAATACCATCGGGAATTAATCCCCGATCGCGTTGAAATCGGATGACCGCTTCTTGAGTCACTTCCCGAAATCGTCCTGTAGGTTGTAAATCAAAATACCCTAAATCTTGGAGTCGTTGCTGCAATTCCCGCACTTGCGGCCCATCATCTCCTATTTCTATAGCTCTGACTGAGAGGGTCAACGACCCCAGAATCAGGGTTATTGTTAGCAAGCTTTGGATTAAGCGAGAACCCAAAAAGATGAATTTACCGAATGGTAACACAAGGGTAAACATGGATCGAATCAGTATCAATTAGTGCATTTGCCGATCGATTAACCAAGCGCAGATACCAGCAAATAAGGTAATGGCTAAACCGACTAGGGGGTGTTGTCCTTGACTGACGGCAAAAGAAGTTACAATGCCTGCACCGATACTACCAGTAACGATCGCTTCAAGCCAATCCGAATTAGAAGACTTATTATACATAAAAGATGATTTCTGGATGAGTGCTGATCAATTTTGTCTTCTCAGGGTATCACCCAAGTTTCTTTTCAGTGCATAATTGCCCCTAAATTGCAATCAAGCTTGAGGTTTAGAGATATTTCTTAACATTTAATTTGCGCTTCGCACTAGGCCATAGGCAACAGGCAATAGCTTGTATTACTTAGGGTCTGAGGCTTCAAGCTGTACTTCATAGAAGAGAGAATTGCTACCTCCATTCCCCATTCCCCATTCCCTTCTATTCCACTTTCTCCACATTTCCCCCTTTCACCCAGGCATCTCGAGAAGCAACCCGAACTTTTTGCCAAATCTTATCTTCACTTTCTCCAATCACATACAACGTTTCGTTATAACCGACTCCACCAATAGACCCCGACTCATAACTGGGGGCATTCCGCAAGATCAGACCATCGGGCCAAGTGACTCTCGCTTTGTAGGCTCCTTCTGGAAGTTCCGGTTCTTTTGGCTTTTGGACTTCAGCAGGAGTAGACAGGGAAGCAGAAGCCGGTTTAGCCTCTTGTGCCTCTGGAAACTCCGGTTTGGGAGGGTCAATGGTCATTCTGGCCATAAAATAACGAGCAGCGGCTAATCCACCGACTAACATCAGGGCGATCGCCAACGCGATCCCCAAAAATACTTGAAAAAATCCGGAAACTAATCTACCAACCATAAGAATAAATCTGGAAAATAATAACGACTACAAGGGCGGTTTTAAACCACTTGAACGAGAGGCAAGTCTCGCTTTACCGGATGCTGCCCAAGATTGTAACAATTCAATTTGTTCTTGAGCCGTGCGAGCTAAGGGGACAATTTGACTGGCTGCCTCTAGGATATCATCGGTGGTAAAATCCCGGTTTTGACTAAAGCCAATGTGCATGGCTTCTACAATCATTTGTTCAATTTCTGCCCCGGAAAAATCCGGGGTTTCATAGGCAAGACGTTTTAACTCATAATTTCTCAGACTTTGGGGACGCAACCGAGAAAGATGAACTTCAAAAATGGCTTGTCGTTCTTCTTGGGTGGGGAGTCCCACAAAAAAGATTTCATCAAATCGCCCTTTGCGTAATAGTTCTGGGGGTAAACTTTGGATATTATTAGCGGTGGCAACGACAAAAACCGGTGAAGTTTTTTCTGCTAGCCAAGTGACAAAGGTTCCGAATACCCGGTTGGTTGTACCTGCATCTCCCCGCGATCCCATGCCGCTAAAGGCTTTGTCAATTTCGTCAATCCATAAAATGCAAGGAGCGAGAGCTTCAGCCAGTTGAATCATTTGCCGGGTTCTCGATTCCGATTCTCCCACGAGTCCGGCAAATAGTCGTCCCACATCGAGGCGCAGGAGGGGAAGATGCCAATGGTGGGCGATCGCTTTTGCCGTCAGAGATTTCCCCGTTCCTTGAATGCCCACTAACAGTAAACCACGGGGATGGGGCAGTCCGTAGGCTCTAGCTTGCTCGGAAAACCCACCACCGCGCCGCAGGAGCCAATCTTTGAGGTTTTCTAAACCGCCAATGTCGGAAATTTGTTCTTGAGCGGGATAAAAGTCGAGGATTTGGGTTTGGCGAATGGTTTGCCGTTTTTCTTCTAAAATCAGGTCTACATCTTCCGGGCGCAATTCGCCATGGGTGGCGATCGCTTTTCCCAATACTCGACGAATGCGCTCTAGGGAAAGACCTTGACAACAGCGGACAATTTCTTCCAGGACTTCTTGCTCAATGACTTGTCCTAATCCCATCAGTAACCGCCTGACTTCTTCTCGAATATCTCCACTCTGGGGTAAGGGAAATTCTAAGACGGTAATCACTTCGGTTAAGTCGGTGGGGATGGCAATTTCTGGAGCCAGAATCACCAAGTTTTTGGCTTCCGATTTGAGGCTGCGGGCTAAATTTCTCAGTTTCCGCGATATAGAAATATCGTCTAAAAAGCGCTGAAAATCCCGGAGAACAAAAATCCCGGCGGCTGTGGGGGGCACTTTCTGGACGAATTCTAAGGCTTGGAGGGGGTTGCGACGACCAAACCCGTTATCATTGGGATTGCCTTGATAACCATCGACAAAATCCCAGGTATAGACTCCCCGACTGCCGAGGTTTTTGGCCGATTCGGCGATCGTCCTTTCCACCCGTTCTTCTTCGGCGGTGGGAATGTAGATGATGGAATAGCGCGATCGCAGCAGTAGTTCAAATTCTTCCTTAAAACTCATGGACTAAAACAGTTGGTGGATATGGACACTCAGTTTAGAGACACAAGTTTAAAGATAATAACGCTTTTTCTGCCAAACAGCAGGTCAACCTAGATTTATGGATCGCCATCACCGTTTCCACAATTGAGGGCTTGCAGCTCAGTAGCCTATCCGTTATCTCCCTTAAATTTTACTATATTAGTGCTAGCACTTACGTGTTAGCACTAATGAAAGCAATTGATATCGCCATGGTTTTTCTCACTTTAAGCGAAGGAATGGTGCTTCTAGTTCTTGAGACGACGCTATAGCAATATTTATGCCAATTTACTGCCAAAATTTTTCCTTATCCGTACTTCCCTTTGGCGATGTAATTTTTAAGTGTAAATACTGTATTTTGTGATTTTTATTACTCAAAAATGGGGTGTTTGTTTCAGTAAAAAAACAGTTTTTTTAAGGCTTGAATAAAGGTTTTGAATAATGAGTTTACTTTTTCAAGATTTTTTTTACCATGTGCTTAACACACAAACACAAAAAAGAGAACAGACCATGAACAACACATACAAAACTCTAGTGATCGCGGCTCTAGCAACTTTCTCCACACTCGGAATTGGCAATAATGCTGCTCATGCAGGTCTTAGCTTCCGCATGAATAAGGGGGTCTCCTATGGCGAACATGGCAATATGGGGATTGCCACTCAAGTTGAGAATACGGCTACTGTTGACTTCAATGACTTAATCCCTAATCAACGCGGCCGTCGGTCTAACGCAAGTTTCACCAATGAATTTGCCTCTTATACATTTTTGAACCCTGGCAGGAGTGCTGTAATTGCTGACCGATGGGTTCCAGAAAATATTAATGGCACTGTTAACCACAACAACCCTTACCTTACCGTTTTCAAAGGAGCTGATGTTGAGATTAAGTTCAATGAAACAGCTAACTACTTTGGTCTCAACTGGGGTTCTGTGAGCGCCAACAATAAAATTTCCTTCTATAAAGGAGATACGCTTATCGATGCTTTTCAGTCAGCAGGACATAATGCTCCAAATCAAGCTGAATTGAATGCTGTTTGGCAGGAATCTAAAGGTTCTCACCGTGCAAGGAACTTCTGGAATGAAGCAGATGCTTACCTGGAATTCTGGGCTGAAGATGCTGGTTCTGTATTTGACCGGATTGTGTTACAACAGGTGTCTCATGCAGGTGGTGGCTTTGAGACTGACAACCACTCCTTCCTCCTGAGCAACACCGGTTTTGATCCCGATCAAAACCAGAGCCAGAGCATTCCTGAACCCGGAATGGTACTTGCTCTACTGGGTGTTGGTGGTTTCATGGTTCGTAAAAGAGCTAAAAAAGCCTAGGTTGAGTTTCCCTCTTTTATCAGAGTTCAACAAAGGGGAGTCAAACTCTGATGCTTCCGAAAGTGGCAAAATAGAGTAATCTTAGCCCCGTAGGGTGTGTTGTTTGCCTTACGGGGTATGCTCTTTCTACAGGAAACGCAGTTTCATCGATTATGACTCAACGAACTCCCCAAAACCTGAACATTAGACCCCTCGCGCCCTATGAAGACCGGTTACTCAATGCTTTAGCCTTTTTCCGTACCCAACGCCAACCGGAAAACCAGGCCCATCACTGCCTCAGTATGTATTTGCGCCAGTCAGAAGCCAGAATCATGGGTGAAGTTGGATTTTACGCCCGGTTAGTCGGGATGGAACCTTGGCAGTTTTTAGAATTACTCTATCAAGATGGCGATCGCGCCGAAACCCTGATTCAAGAAGCCACCGGTTCTGGAGTTAAGGATACATTTGAGTCATAAGTAGGGGCTTACAGCATTTTGATCCCCCTAAATCCCCCTTAAAAAGCAGGGGGTTTCCTTAAACTACCATCCGGCATGTAGGGGCGAACGGCCGTTCGCCCCTACAGATTGTGAATACACCAGCAAACCTTGCCCTATTGGATGATTTTTAGCCAAATTGAGAGGGTATTTTAAAAACCCTACAAGATTAGCCTTTTTAAGGGGCTAGGGGGGATCTACAACCTAGCATTCTTTTCTAGATGTCAAGATGAAGATCTGAATTAGGCGAGTGGCGATCGCATCAGCTATGCTATCCTCAAAGCAGGAGTGCAAACACAATCGGTATTCAGGTAGAAAACGATGGTACAAGAACTGCTTTCTGAATCGCAAGTTGCCGCTCGACTCTACCCAGACAGTGATGGCAAACCGATGGGATAATACGATTCAATTTCGTTTAATTACCACCATTGTCGGAGGATTGTCGGCTCTGTTTCAAGAGCGAGAAGACGTATTTGTGGCGGGTGATTTGTTGTAGTATCCCAAAAAAGCGGGAACGTTAACAGTAGCAGAAGAAAATTTACCGTTTAGCCAAGCACCGGATATCATGGTGGTTTTGGGAGTGGAGAAAAAAGATAGAGGCTCCTATAAACAATGGGAAGAAGGAAATATTGTGCCTCAAGTGGCATTTGAGATCATCTCGCCGAGTAATAGTAAAGGCGAAATGGACGATAAGTTTGAGTTCTACGACTATTATGGCGTGGAAGAATATTATGTCTACAATCCGAAAAAGAATCAACTGCAAGGATGGTTGAGAAGTGGGGGAAGACTAACAGAAATTCCTCAAATGGAAGGTTGGAAAAGTCCGCTATTACAGGTGAGTTTTAGTACCAGCGAGCAAACATTGCAGTTATTCACGCCGAGTGGGGAAGCGTTCGGGACTTATGAGGATGTCGTGCAAGAGCGCGATCGCCAATGTCAGGAAAAAGAACTAGAGCGGGACAGAGCTAACAGTGCTGAATTAGAGCGCGATCGCGCCACAGAGCGAGCTGAAAGTGCCGAATCGGACTTACAACAGCTACGGGAGAAACTGCGACAGTTAAATATCGATCCTGATTCTTTGTAGTGAACTGTTTCACCTAATTTGGTGCATTAGATTTTGTTTGTAGTGAGGGTTTTAACCCTCTCCAGCTAGGCTTTTAAGCACTCTTCGTGCTTACTACAAACAAAATTTTAGATGAAACAATCCATATAGCTTGGCTCAGGGAGCGCCCCCTATCCCTGACTCGCAGCTATTTTAATCACTTGTAACAGAGTAGAAACCGCTAGTTCAGAATCAGGAGAAACCAAACAAGGGAATACCAACAATCCCGGAATTTGATTCGCCATTTGAGTCGTTTCCTGACTAAGGGCAATCAGAGGTAAATAACATAACGATTCTGATTGACGCAGAGCATTTAAATACCCCCAAACATCCTCTAAACCAGCATCATTGAAGACTAAAACATGAGGTTTCCAAACTCTGGCTAAGATTTCAGCTTGATCTAAATCTTCCGCTTCCAAGAGACGGCAATCTTTACCTCTCAAGGCGTGGCATCCCCGTACCCATTCTTGATAGGTTCCCTTTTGCGGTGTGCCGGGAGATAGGCATAATAGGGTTAATTTTTGCGGGAAAGAAGACTCGATTTCAGTTTCTGAGGGTTGATCGAGCAGTTCTGAGGGTAAGAGAAGGGTGAATTCTGCACCTTCATTGGGTTTGTATGAACACATGAGATCGCCCCCATGGAGTTGGGCAAGTTGACCAACAATGACTAATCCTAATTCCCAAGTGGAGGAAGAGGGGGAGGCATTAGGTTGACCAGAAGAGGGTATCCAAGGGGTAAGATTGATGGGGGTTGTTAAGTGAGGATTGGTTAAACAAAAGCTAATCCAAAATCCTCCTTGAGCTTGGATCTCAAGTTCGAGAGCCATGGAGAGAGGTTGGGGAGAGCGATAATGCGACCCATCGCCGATCGCCCATACGTTATACGATAATAGTCGGTTGAGCATTTGCCGCACCCAAAATTCATCAGCCATTACATCGGTAAGATCGGGATCTGGGGTGAGATTCAGGTAGGGCGACTCGACCCGATCTTGCACCAATTCTTGAAAGCTGGCTAAGATGCGATCGCATAATTGGGAGAGCTTAACTGGCGATTTCTTTAACACGACTTCTCCCAGTTCGAGCTGTGTCCAAGTGACTACATCATCAGTCATCATCCTCAGTTGTTTGGCTCCTTGATGAATCAAATTTAAGTACTGCTGTTGTCGAGGTTCACTGAGGGAGTGATGGGGATGGGATAATAGGTTGGATAAACCTAAAATTGAGGTAATTGGTGTTTTTAGAGCATGGCTGATATAGGCTAAGATCTGGTCTTTGGCGTGATTTTCCTTAACCAATTGAGTAACGCGAGTCAAGAGAGTTTGAAGTTGCCAGTCGGCTGGAGACTCTGGAGAGAGCTGGGAGAGATTGTCGGTATGGGAGGAGGAAAACAGGGGTGAGGGAAGGGTTTGGGAGAAGGGGTGAGTATCCAAGGTGCGATCGCTCAGGAAGATCTCCCGTCCTCCTGCTTCCCTTCGCTCTAGTCCATGAGCCGCCTTCTGATCTAAGGAATATTGAAGCAAGCGCTGGTTATCGAGCAATCCCACAAATTCCCGTTCCTGATTGATGAGAGCATAATGGCAGGCGATCGCCGGATTAAACTGTTGGAGTTGCTCCTGAAATGCGCCGATCTCTAAGTCGCTGGCAAAACAGGCGATCGCTTCTAATATCGGTTCTCCAATTTGGTACAATTGAGGGTTGATTTTGAGTAATGAAGGAGTATGAACCCCTTGGGAGTCTTGATGCAGCCAATACGGTAACCACCGGGAAAACTGGATACAGGCGATCGGGAATTGGGCCGGATCGATAACCACAAGCAGCTCTCGATCCGTTAAACTCCATTCTATTAAGGCCCTTTCGAGCAGAGTGGTTTGTGGACAGACGACCACTGGAGAAGTAAAAGCTTGGAGCAAAGGAGGGTTCATGAACGTTAGGTAACCACAATGTCAGCAACACCTGGTGGCTTAAGCCTGAAATCAGTAAGCGATCGCTCACCTAATTCTGGATCATTAACCAGAATTTCAGGGAGGTAGCCCTAAGCAGACCGGAAAACTTCCCAGAAACATAACAATTTATTTACAATTAAGTCTAGAATGTTTACATTGATATAAAGACTTGTAAAAAAATAAATTTACTCGATTATTGACGCAACGCTTTTTTCTATAGGCGAAGCCGATACCTGTAGTTTCTTTTAACACCTTGGCGTGCCCTCTCAACTGTCTATCTGTACCTTTGTCCGATCCGCGTCCCTTGGCGATGCCTTAGAGCAATGCCTAGAAGACACTCGCCATGCTCACACTCGCTTATTTTCTGAAGGTGAGTTAATCGAATATGTCGATCAGCACAGACAGCAAATTGACTGTTTGGTGGTAGAACAGACCCCGGAGATATCGGAACTCTTAGGTAAACTGCGGCAACAAAAAACCTATTTACCTCTAGTGGCGATCGGGGAATCTATGGCACAAAGCCCACCTCTAGAACTTCACTCAAAGAATGAAGAAGAAACGGATAATTTAGACCGTCCTAATCTAACAGGGATAAGGCGATTATACCATGATGCAGTTTTAGAAGTCACGGCCGAGCAACTGCAAGAAGTTCCCTCGGTCATTAATCGGGCGATCGCCAAATTTCTGGAACTATCAACCACCCAAAAATCGACCAGCGCACAACCCGGAATGGCGATCGATGCGATCGCCATTCAAAACTCCCTAAAACGTCAGCAACGACGTTTAGCGGAGAAACTTAAAGAACGACTAGGATATCTCGGCGTGTATTACAAACGAGACCCCAAAAACTTTTTCCGTCGTTTATCTTATGAAAAACAACAAGATTTACTCGATTGCTTAAAAAAAGACTATGAGGATATAATACTGACTTATTTCTCCGATGATGAAGGAACCAACTCCAAAATTGACGAGTTTGTAAACATCGCTTTTTTTGCCGATATTTCTGTGTCTCAAATTGTTGAAATTCACATGGAACTAATGGAAGAATTTTCCAAACAATTACAGCTAGAAGGACGGAGTGAAGAGATTTTACTTGACTATCGTTTAACCCTAATTGATACTATTGCCCATTTGTGTGAAATGTATCGCCGCTCAATTCCTCGTGAATCCTAACTCTTGTGAATTCATAGTCCTGAATGACAACACTATCTAGAACCCTTTGACACAGAACAACCATGAGTCCCCTAAAAAAAACCTACATTCTCAAACTCTACGTTGCTGGAAATACCCCCAACTCAGTACGCGCTCTAAAAACACTTAACGACATTCTCGAACAAGAATTCCAAGGAGTTTATGCCCTCAAAGTGATTGATGTTCTAAAAAACCCCCAACTTGCTGAAGAAGATAAAATTCTCGCCACGCCCACCCTTGCCAAAATACTCCCCCCTCCTGTCCGTAAAATCATTGGAGATCTCTCAGATCGCGAAAAAGTGTTGATTGGACTCGATTTATTATATGATGAACTGCGCGATGATGAAAGTCTAGGATAAATCTAGGATAAAACAGTAACGAGCAAGACCATTTGTTTTTTTCATCATCTCTTTTATTATTCTAATTTAGAGCTATATCACCTATGAGTACATTTGATCAAATTAGCGAACCAGAAAAGACTCCCCATAAAAAACTTACTGGAATCACCAAAATTAGAACCCTAATTGAAGGTTTTGATGACATCAGTCATGGTGGACTACCCCAAGGTCGCAGCACCCTAGTCAGTGGGACATCAGGGACAGGTAAAACCATGCTGACCATTCAATTTCTCTACAATGGCATTACCTATTTTAATGAACCCGGTATTTTTGTCACCTTTGAAGAATCTCCTACAGATATTATTCAAAACTCCGCCAGTTTTGGTTGGGACTTACAGCAACTCATAGATGATGGCAAACTATTTATATTAGATGCATCTCCTGACCCAGAAGGTCAAGATATTGTCGGCAACTTTGACCTTTCTGCCCTGATAGAACGGCTTCAGTACGCCATTCGTAAATACAAAGCCAAGCGCGTCTCCATTGACTCCGTAACTGCTGTATTTCAACAATATGATGCCGCTTCTGTGGTGCGCCGAGAAATTTTTCGCCTAGTTGCCAGACTCAAACAACTCGGTGTCACCACCGTCATGACGACAGAACGGGAAGAAGAATATGGGCCAGTTGCTCGTTTTGGGGTAGAAGAATTTGTCTCCGATAATGTAGTTATTGTTCGCAACGCCTTAGAAGGAGAACGACGACGACGAACTGTAGAAATCCTCAAACTTCGAGGAACAACGCACATGAAAGGAGAATATCCTTTTACCATTACCGATAATGGAATTAATATCTTTCCGCTCGGTGCGATGCGACTTACTCAACGCTCTTCTAATGCTAGAGTCTCTTCCGGAGTTAGCACTTTAGATGAAATGTGTGGTGGCGGATTTTTCAAAGATTCGATTATTTTAGCCACTGGAGCAACAGGAACCGGTAAAACCCTATTGGTTAGTAAGTTTCTAGAAAATGCCTGTAAGAATTCAGAACGAGCCATTTTATTTGCCTATGAAGAATCGAGGGCCCAGCTTTTCCGGAATGCGAACTCTTGGGGAATTGATTTTGAAGAATTGGAAAATCAAGGACTGCTGAAAATTCTGTGTGCGTATCCAGAGTCAGCGGGATTAGAAGATCATTTGCAATTGATTAAATCTAAAATTACAGAATTCAAACCATCTCGAATTGCCATTGATTCCCTGTCTGCCTTAGCACGAGGGGTGAGTAATAATGCTTTCCGTCAATTTGTGATTGGGGTAACGGGATATGCAAAACAGGAGGAAATTACCGGTTTCTTTACTAATACAACGGATCAGTTTATGGGGTCTCATTCGATTACTGAATCTCATATTTCGACGATTACGGATACGATTTTAATGCTACAATATGTGGAAATTCGTGGGGAAATGTCGCGAGCGATCAATGTCTTTAAGATGCGCGGATCGTGGCATGATAAAGGCATTCGAGAATATGCGATTACAGAACATGGTGCAGAAATTAAGGATTCTTTCCGGAACTATGAAGGAATTATTAGTGGTTCACCGAGTCGAATTTCTGTGAATGAAAAAAGTGAACTTTCTCGAATTATGCGCGGGGTTCAGAATAAGGAAGAAGAAGATATGTTATAGCGCTAGGGAATAGGGAATGGGGAATAGGAAAAACCCAGTTTTGCCCTTCCTTTCCTTTATAATTGGTTTACAAGGACAGTAGGGGCGAAAATTTTTTCGCCCCTACAATATACAAAACTTTTATTCTAGAGAAAGTTGGGCAAAGTGTTCCAACAACAGACGATGGATAAAAATATAGCCTCCACCCACTTTTTGTAAGAAAATGAGACTGGTAGCATAATCGAGAAAGCGGGCATAATTCCAAGGAACTTTTCCAGAGCTATAGAGAATAACTCGCAGGGTAAAGTGTTGTAGACAGGCGATGCTACTAGGGGAAAATAGACCAATTAATAAACCGGCGATCGCGCCAAACAAGGTTGGATGTCCTACAATTTTCGCTAGGACGATTAAGGTACAGATGCCTAGGATTGCAAATAAGGAGGCGTTTCGAGCGCTTAACCAGATGCCTTGATTGGGTACAGTGTGGGTATTGATGTCTCCTCCAGTTAAGCCTCTGAGTAAAATAAACATCACGCCTAAATTTAATCCAGATAGCCAAAAAATCAATAGCTCCTTAACTGCCATGTTTAAGCCATAAATGACATTAAAGATTAAGGCAACACTTAAAGCATAAAATCCACCCGCAATCAATCCGACTCGCAATCCTGGAATCAGATTGATCCTCATTTTGTGCCAAGACCACTTCATTTTTTCTACGGGTTCAATCCGAGGTAAAACCCACATTAAAATAATCCCTCCCGCTAGTCCTCCAGCAATGCCTAAAATTCCTCCAGAGAGTAATCCGATATGACTACCAGCAATATGTCCGACACTACACCCAATTCCTAAAGCGCTGAAGATACCACCAATGAGGGCAATTAAAGCACAATATCTCAATTTTTCAGATTTTGTCTTTAAGCAACTCGGTTGCATTCGTTCGATTAAAAACACCGTTTGTGATTCTTTGGCCATCCATTGGGCGAGTTGGATCAACCCGTTCTTGGTTTGAGCCTTAGAATAAAAATGTTCACCGATTTTTCGGCTAAACATGCGTTCAATATAGGCATCAAATAAATGATGATGATATTGTTCTTTCGTCTGTCGGGGAAAATCATCATAACTCATGCCTTGATAGGCTAAAGCCATGATATTGAGCATTAGGGGAGATTGGGCTAAATCTTGTAAAATGATATCGCTTTGCATGGCTTGCCGTAATCCGGATAAGTCCGAGCCACAAAATTGTAAATATTGTTCAATGCGATCCTGGGTTAGAGGTTGGAGATAAATAGCCGCTAAAACGCGCAATTTTTGCGAGAGTTGCTCGTAATCTTGGTGGCGACTACAAATGACAACTTCTAGAGTGCCATGGTTTTGCATAAATTCATTTAAGGCAGTGACGCAAGCTTGGCGCTTGTTGACAGCGACTTCATCTAAGCCATCGAGTAACAGGAGGAGTGCAGAGTCGTCGATCCAATTTTGGCTGATTTCTTTCGGGATTTGATACTTGGTATAGAGTTCCTGAATTAACCAATCTAAAATGGATTGTTGTTCGCCTAACCAAGAGGATAAGTTAAAGACAACTGGGATGGGGAGATGGCGATCTTGATTGGCTCGATGAATGAATTCCCGTGCTAATTCTAAAAGGGTGGTGGTTTTTCCAGAACCGGGTTCGCCTAAAATGAGGAGCGATCGCCCCATTCCTAAAGCCTCGAATTTTTCTATTGCCGAACGGTGAGTCACGGGGACTGGTTCCATTTGCTCGCTGCTCTCCCAAACTAAGCCCCAAGGATGGGCGATCGCATCATAGCGCTCTTCAATCCCCAACTCCAGTAACACCCGTCCATGGAGCGAAGCCTCCAAAACCCCTTTCACCCAATATAGATTCACCTTATTGAGTAAAATTTGACGATTGCGAAGTTCTAAGCGACTTAAATTGGATTGAGGGGTTAACTGAACTTCTATTTTTTTCCATACTAAGGGCAAGTAGGCGGGATTCTGGAAAATAACGGGTAACCAAGTGGCACAAGGAAATTGATCTTCTAAACCCTGTAATTTTTCCCGTGCCAATCTCACGGACTCATATAACTGGGTTTCCTGGGAGAACTGATACAAGAAATGCTCTAAAAACTCCTGGGCGATGCGATCGGGGACTTGCTCGCGCATGACAATCATTTGTGGCAAATTGAGAGCGGCTAACTGTTGAGCTAATCCCAATCCATCGCAGGAATTGAAAATGGCTAATTTCAATCCGCGATCGATACTTCGATTTAAGGCATATTTTAACTGGTCTAAATTTAAATATTCCTGGGGATTGAGTTGAAACTGACCGCCAGATTGACTGGAACTATGGCCGGCAAAAAAGAAAATATCCCAAGGTTGAGACCATAGGCTTCGCGATAGTTGGGAAAAACTGGGACGCTCTAGATAAGTAATCTGAGCATTAGAGAGGCGATCTAAACTGTGTCGATCGCAGGCTAAATTTAAGCCCCGATCTTCCCCAAATACGGCTAAAATGTTCGCCGTTCCCTGTAGCGTCAGTTCGGGTTTAACGCCTTGATAATCGAGTAAACTGAGGGCAATTTCGGCTTGAGGATAGCGCTGCCAAAAGTCCCAAACTGTCCAAGGAAGTCTCTGGAGAACCCAATCTTGAGTTTGGATAATAATGCGGACAGGGGTTTGGCGATTTAGGGTTTCGAGAATGGCTTCGCGTAAATCGAGAACATTGGGTTGACGTAACCACTGGTTGAAGTGCGATCGCAACATCTCCGCGGCTTCTCGACAGTTGTGGTGCGCTTCTGGAATCCCCAAATGGGTAATTGGCATAGTCGGAATCCGAATCCGAGTATCCAAACCTCCCAACCGATGATAAGCTGCCACCCACTCCTGATACAGGTGGGGTAAATGGGGAGCTGCATCTAAACACCGGGTTAACTCAAGCTGAGGGGTTCGTCCTTCCTCACCCAGTTGTAGCGTTACTGGAAACCCTCGATCAAAATCCCCAGAACCCATTTTGAAAACGATGCGTTTATTCACTGTTTGGTGGATAGCCCTTAGCTGCGATCGCACGAATGGCACTATTCTATCAGGCTAATCCTCTTTAGCGCGTTGAGATAGACAGAGGGTTCCCTAGCTCATCTCGATGTAGTAGTGGACATATCGTTGAAAAAGTGCCCTTAGAATAATAAAAACGATCAATTTCCACATTTTATAGGAAGGAAAGGTTAAAACCCAGTTTTGCATTTTGTGGTGAAAACTACTGTAAACTTTGCAAAGATGCAGTTCTCAACCCTCAAAACTTGGTGCTTAGATCTATGAAACTCAGCGAGATTATTGAAAAATTGGGTAAGGTGGCCTCAGAAAATTCCCTACCCGATCTCGATCCAGAGATTACGGGAGTTGCACCTGTAGATCAAGCGACTCCCCAAAGTCTGAGTTTCATTGAGGGTAGGAAGTTTATCAATCAGATTAACACCACTGAGGCGATCGCCTTAATTATCCCCCCTGATTTAATCGAATCTGCAACAGAGCGCGGAATTGCCTGGATCGCTACCCGGGAGCCGCGCCTCTTATTTGCCCAAGTCATTACCCTCTTTTATCAACCATTTCATCCTCAACCGCAGATTCACCCCACGGCCACGATCGCCGAGGATGTACAGTTGGGACAAGGAGTTTATATTGGCCCCCATGTGGTAATTGAATCTGGGGTCAAAATTGGCGATGGAGTTTGTATTCATGGCAATGTAGTCATTTATCCCCAAGCCGAAATCGGCGATCGCACCGTTCTTCATGCCAACTGTACCATCCATGAACGGACTTTGATTGGTCAAAATTGTGTTATTCATAGTGGTGCAGCGATCGGCTCGGAAGGATTTGGCTTTGTTCCCACCCCTAAAGGGTGGTTTAAGATGGAACAATCTGGACGAACCGTCTTAGAAGACAGAGTGGAAGTAGGATGTAATAGCGCCATTGACCGTCCAGCCGTTGGGGAAACCCGCATTGGTAGCGATACTAAAATTGACAACCTAGTGCAGATTGGACATGGTTCTCAGATTGGCTCGAATTGTGCGATCGCCGGTCAAACCGGCATGGCAGGTGGCACAAAAATAGGGAATAAAGTCCTTCTCGCGGGACAAGTGGGAATTGCCAACAATACGGTCATTGGTGATAACGTGATTGCCTCCGCGAAAGCCGGAGTCCATGGAACCATTGCTCCTGGCTCCGTAGTTTCTGGAAACCCTGCGGTGAATCATCCCATTTATCTCAAAGCATCGGCCATTTACAAACGTCTACCGGATTTATACCAGTCTTTGAAGGAGTTCCAAAAGCGGCTGAGTCATTTAGAATCGCGCTAAACCAGTAGAAAAAGATCGGGAGACGCTCCCGACGCAGAGATTCCCCATTTCCTATTCCCTATTAACCTTCTGCCGCGCAAAGCGCTATGGACATTAATCCACCCAATTCCAATCCTCTTGAACCAACGAATAAGAGAAGATTAGGCACAGCCGAGGTTCATCGGCCCACTGAACTGCCCCCTTTTCCCAAGTATAAACCGACGCGCTTAAGCCGTTATCAAAATCAGTATTCTCCCAATTTAGCCATTGATGTACTTCATGATATTGAGGCGATCGCCTGCCAATGGCAAGATCAGTTAGACCAGATCCACGATCAAATTACAGCCCTTTATCATCAGGGGCCAATTATTGAGGGATGGCTTGAATCTACCCCTAATTCAACCCATGGCAATTCTAGCGCAAGTTCTCGCACATCCTATCGACTCTGTAGACTCAATGAAAATGGAGAAGTTTGGAGTCGTCCTTGTCCATCAGAAGAAGTGGCATCCATGAGTTTAGCGATTCACCGCTATCAACAATTGCGACAATTTCTGAACCAAAAGCATATGCTAGAAGAGCGTCTATCTCAGTTAGCCCAATCCTTAAAGAGTTTGCATCGCCAATTGGGGGATGGGGGGATGGAGAGATAGGGGGATTGGACAAAATTGGAAAATTGGGTAAAACAGAGATGGAATCTAATCTATACGATCCCAAAAAGTCCTAAAGTCATCTATCCCCACGTCTTCGTTTCCTCACGTCCCCACTCTCCTATTCCCCAATGAGCATCCAAATCTCAGCTATTATCTGTACCCATAACCGAGATCAATATCTTGGTGGCGCAATAGAAAGCTTGCTCAATCAAGATCATCCTGACTTTGAGGTCATTGTTGTTGATAATGCGTCGAGCGATCGCACCCAAGAAGTTATCAAATCCTTACAACCCCATCCCCGTCTAAAATCGGTCTATGAACCAGTGACTGGTTTATCTGTCGCTCGCAATACAGGGGCAAAAAACGCCAGTGGAGAAATTTTAGCCTATTTAGATGATGATGCGATCGCTACCCCGTCCTGGTTAACGGTCCTCTCCAGAGCCTACGCAGAAAACGATAAACTGGCGATCGCTGGCGGTAAAGTCACCCTCATTTGGCCGACTGATATTACCCCTCCCCCTTGGCTTTCAGAGGGTCTAGCCGGTAATCTAGGAGCCTATGATTTAGGCAATAGTCCGGTCTTAATTACCCAACCGGGCAATACCCCCAGAGGCTTAAACTATTCCCTCCGACGCAGTTTCCTAGAAGAAATTGGTGGATTTGACCCCAATTTAGGACGGGTAGGAAAAAAATTGCTCTCCAACGAAGAACTGGTGATGACCGAATTGGCCCTAAAATCAGGATGGCAAGTCAGCTATATCCCTGAAGCCTTAGTTGCTCACAATGTTGCTCCAGAGCGAGTCAACCGCTCTTGGTTTCTGCGCCGAGGATGGTGGCAAGGGGTGAGTGAATGCTACCGGGAACAACTCTCCAACCGAGGAGGACTTCATCAATTTTCGCTGGGGGGAGAGCGCATCATTCGGGGACTTTATAAATCAGTGAAATATATCAGCGATCCAGCTCTGCGCTTTGATAATCTAGTCTATGCTTATGGTCAAATCGGCTATCTGACTACGGCGATCGAAGGCTTGTGGTCTCGCAATGCTCCATTGAAGTAAATCTATCTGTGCCCTATTCATCTTCACCGTTATACCAGACCTGTTATAACTAAAGGAGAAAAATTGCAGATGTCACAATCCAAAGTTTGAGATTGATCTGATATCCTAAACGTTGTCTCATACCTCCCGTGCCCTTATGACCTCTGAAGCTTCTAAAGTCCCGGTATCGATTATTATTCCAGCAAAAGATGAAGAAGATAACATTGCCGCTTGCCTTGATAGTTTGCACCCGGCAGATGAAATCTTCGTAGTTGATTCCCAAAGTGGCGATCGCACCGCAGAAATTGCCGAAAACTTAGGGGCAACAGTTGTTCAATTCAAGTTTAATGGGTCATGGCCAAAAAAGAAAAACTGGTCATTAGACAACCTCCCCTTTCGTAATGAATGGATTTTGATTGTTGATTGTGATGAACGGATTACTCCCCCATTATGGGAAGAAATTAAACAAGCCATTCAAAACCCCAACATGAATGGCTATTATCTCAATCGCCGAGTCATTTTCCTAGGGGCTTGGATTCGCCATGGGGGACGATATCCAGACTGGAATTTACGGCTATTCAAACATCAAAAAGGTCGCTACGAAAATTTGAACGTGGAAGATGTTAGAAATGCCGGTGATAATGAAGTTCATGAACATGTAATCCTGGAGGGGAATGTCGGTTATCTCAAAGAAGATATGCTCCATGAAGATTTCCGGGATATTTACGCTTGGTTAGCTCGTCATAACCGCTATTCAAATTGGGAAGCTAGAGTCTATTACAATCTCATCGAAGGTATGGACGAAGGGAATACCATTGGTTCTAACTTATTTGGGGATGCTGTACAGCGCAAACGGTGGCTAAAAAAAATATGGGTGCGCTTACCTTTTAAACCGACAATTCGCTTTATCTTACACTATATTCTCCAACTGGGATTTTTAGATGGGCAAGCCGGATATATCTATGCCAGACTCTTGAGTCAATATGAATACAATATTGGCGTAAAGTTATTTGAACTACGCCAGTTTGGAGGGCATATTAATCCCATGAAAGCGCAATCTTCTGGCACTCAATCTTCCCCGACCCATGTCAACTCCTGAGTTAAATCCTGAATCCTCCCTATCCTATCGCCTCGATTCCCCGTCTTGGGTCGATTTGCGCCAGTATGACCAATCCAATTTCGATCGCGGTCGTCCCACCTGGGTGATTATTCTTTGGTGGTTCATACAGGCTATTACGTTTCCCTTAACGCTACATAATTGGCATAGTATTCGGGTCATGTTGTTGCGCTGGTTCGGGGCAAAAATTGGCCGAGGAGTGGTCATTCGGCCCACAGCCCGGTTTACCTATCCCTGGAAAGTTAGCATTGGAGATTATAGTTGGATTGGCGATGATGTGGTGTTCTATAGCTTAGACCAGATTGAAATTGGCCAACATTGTGTCATTTCCCAGAAAACCTATCTTTGTACGGGTTCCCATGATATTACAGACCCCTGTTTTCGCCTAGTTACTGACCCCATTAAGATTGGAAATGGAGTATGGATTGCCACAGATTGTTTTGTGTCTCCAGGGGTTAAAATTGGAGCGAATAGCGTGGTTGGGGCCCGTAGTAGTGTGTTTCGCTCATTACCAGAATCTTATATTTGCTGGGGAACCCCCGCCAAGGCCCATAGCCCTCGCACGCCCTTGCAAGAGCACTAAAGGTTTTCTTGCACAAAGAATAAGTATTTGTACGGTTGAAAAGATGTCCTTTTTATGGATGTCAAATTTCTGAATTGAAGAGCAAAATTTGCTTTTCTAAAATTCATGAAAATTGCGGAAGTAGAGGGTATAATGATGCAATTGTTAATAGAGGAACATTGAGCATGAAAACAGCGATCGCCAATCCCTCGGCGGAGCTTATATCAGCGGGACGACCCCAGCTCGATCGGAATTTGCGCTTAAAAGATGTCTTAAAAACCTTACCCAAAGATGTTTTTGCCAAAAACCAATTTAAAGCTTGGTTTGGGTTTATCTCCAATGTCGTTCTCGTCAGTTTAGGATGGTGGGGAATCGCGATCGCCCCTTGGTACTTACTTCCCCTGCTCTGGCTCTTCACTGGAACGGGCTTTTTCGGCTTATTTGTCATTGCCCATGACTGCGGTCATCGTTCCTTTGCCAACAAAAAATGGGTAAACAATCTGGTTGGTCATATTGCCCTCACTCCCTGCATTTATCCCTTCCATCCCTGGCGGATTCAACATAATATTCATCATAAATACACCAACCACATCGATCGCGATAATACCTGGAATCCATTCTACGTGGAACAGTATCAATCCCTCAACCCCTTTGAAAAAATTGTGTATCGTTCCCTCCATGGTAAATTCTGGTGGTTAGGTTCCATTGTCCATTGGGCCCAACTCCACTTTCAATGGTGGACAATCAAACCAGGAAAAGAACGGGAACAATTCAAATTTTCTGCCCTATTGGTAATTGCACAAATGGCGATTGGCTTTCCTCTACTCATTGCCACTACGGGATGGTGGGGCTGGTTTTCCCTCTGGTGCGTGCCTTGGTTTGTCTTCCACTTTTGGCTCAGTACTGTAACCCTCCTGCACCACACTTTGCCCGATCTCAAATTTGAACCCGACGGAAAATGGCATGAAGTCACTGCCCAGCTCGTAGGTAGCACCGATTGTAAATATCCTTGGTGGTTTGAATGGATTTGCCATGATATTAATGTTCATGTTCCCCATCATTTAACTACAGCTATTCCCTGGTATAACCTGCGCAAAGCCCATGCCAGCCTTGAAGAAAATTGGGGCAAATATATCACCAGAAAACGGTTTTCTTTCCGCCTGCTTTGGGAAATAACTGATGTTTGTCACTTGTATGACGAAGATAAGGGTTATCGTACCTTTTCCGAATCTCAGTAATTTTTTCGTAGGACTTGAAGACCACCCCTCTATGGGCGTATATTTTTAGATTGCCCTAGATCCGAAACAAATCAAACAGGAAAACGTTGAATGAAAACAGCGATCGCTTATCCGTCTGCACGGCCGCAAACAGACGAAAAGATCCACCTCGACTCCAATATCCGCCTCAGAGATATTATCAACACCCTTCCCAGAGAAGTATTTAGTAAAGATCCCGTCAAAGCCTGGTCAGGGTTAATCATTAACCTGATCCTCGTTGGTTTAGGATGGTGGGGCACGGCGATCGCCCCCTGGTATTGCTTACCCCTGCTCTGGCTCTTTACCGGTAGCGCCTTCACCGGCTTATTCGTCATCGGTCACGACTGTGGACACCGCTCCTTTGCCAATCGCAAATGGATTAATAACCTCATTGGCCATCTTGTTTTCATTCCCTGCATTTATCCCTTTCATGGTTGGCGGATTAAACATAACATCCATCATAAATATACCAACTGTCTCGAAATAGATAATGCGTGGAAAGCCTATTCTCGTGAAGAATACGACAGTTTTCATCCGATTGAAAAATGGGCTTATCGGGGCCTGCGGGGTAAATTTTGGTGGTTAGCCTCCGCCGTTCATTGGGCAAACCTACACTTCCAATGGTGGACATTTGCCGGTAAAGAACGGGAACAAGTTCGATTTTCAGCCCTCTTTGTCATCGCTCAAATGGCGATCGGATTCCCCTTACTTATTGCCACTACCGGATTGTGGGGATGGGTCAACTATTGGCTCATGCCTTGGCTCGTCTTCCATTTCTGGATGAGTACCATCACCCTCCTGCATCACACCAAAACCGATATTGCCTTCAAACCCAAATCAGAATGGAATGAAGCCGAAGCCCAACTTATGGGAACAGCCCATTGTCAATATCCCAGATGGTTTGAATGGATGGCCCATGACATTAACGTTCATGTTCCCCATCACATCTCTACTGCGATTCCCTGGTACAATCTGCGTCAAGCTCATGCCAGTCTAGAACAAAACTGGGGACAATACATGACCACCAATGAATTTTCCCTCTCTTCTCTCTGGAACATTACTAGCGTTTGTCATTTATATAATGAAGATAAATGCTATCAACCGTTTACCCAGAAAGAGGAGCTATAGCTCGCTCTGAGCGGAGGATTAACGGGTAATCCCTCTCCTATTCATCAGCTCAACACGTTTATCCAAGGTAACCTTTGATGATTAAAGAACTCACTTCTGAAACAACAATTCCTGAAACGGAATCCTCTCCCCGTCTCAACTGGATCATCATCTTTGTGATGATTGCCATGCATATCGGGGTAGTTTTAGCCTTTTTTCCCCCATTCTTTAGTTGGTCTGCTGTAGGTGTTTTTCTGGTTCTGCACATGATCACCGGCTCAGGAGTCGAAATCGGATGGCATCGTTTAGCCAGTCACCGTAGCTTTACTTGTCCCAAATGGGTTGAATATTTTTTTGTGTTCTGTGGAGCCTTTAGCGGTTTATCTAACCCCATTGATTGGGCTGGAACCCATCGCATTCATCATGCCCATTCAGACCAAGAGGGCGATTATCACAATATCAATAAAGGATTCTGGTGGAGCCATTTTATCTGGATTCTCTATCACAAACCAGACTTAGATGACAAAATTGCTAAAGTGACCAAAGATATTAAAGACGATCCGTTTTATCTATTCTGCGATCGCTATCTCCTAGTTTTGCACTTTGGTCTCGCTGCCATCCTATTTGCCCTGGGAGGCTTACCTTGGGTCATGTGGGGAAGCATCGTCCGCGTCGTTCTCCTTTGGCATGGTGCTTGGGGGGTCAACAGTGTGGCTCACACCTTCGGCTATCGTAACTATGACACCAATGATAAATCGACCAATGTTTGGTGGTTAGTCCCCTTGAGCTACGGACAAGGTTGGCACAATAACCATCATGCCTTTCCCTATTCTGCCCGTTGCGGCTTAAAATGGTGGGAAATTGATCCGAGTTGGGGAGTCATTAGCCTCTTGCATCGAGTCGGCTTAATCACCAAAGTTCGCCTTCCCAATGAATCCTAGTTTAATTTAACTGTCAGGGGGATGAAACTTAGGATATAACATTCCCTTGACCCGGTTTCCTCCCCTTAAATGCCGCTCAACCACCGCAGGCACTTCCTGGGGAGAAACCCGATAATACCAAACTTCTTCGGGTAAAACCAAA
Organism: Roseofilum sp. Guam; assembly: GCF_017746735.1. Taxonomy (NCBI): domain Bacteria; kingdom Bacillati; phylum Cyanobacteriota; class Cyanophyceae; order Desertifilales; family Desertifilaceae; genus Roseofilum; species Roseofilum sp. Guam. Next base: position 84,617 of record NZ_JAGHZN010000026.1, read on the forward strand.
ACCATCGGCCCGTTCCCACATTGCCCCAAACAGTGAACGGCTACAACCTCGACCCTATCGACCCGGTGCAGTTCAAACGCCTCCAACACCTGAGCGGCTCCCAAATGACGGCAACTTTGATGCTGACACACGCGCACCTGTTTGGTTAGTGCGGTTTCATCCATATTTCACCCTCTTTTTTTATATCGTTTCTTTAGTCTCTCAAAAAGTATGGGGGAGCCATCCGATCGATCCAAGTTTATGCTTGCTCAATAATCAATAATCGATCGAGGTCGGGATTTAGGATTTCCTGAACTTTACCATCAGGCCATGTAACTTGAATTGAGCTAATTGCATCTTGTTTTCCTAAACCAAAGTATAGGCGGTAATGCCCTTGCGATCTCCAGGCTCCTTCCGACTGTCCGACTTGTTGCAATTGTGTACCATTAGCCGTAGTGACTTTGACCTTAGCACCGATCGCGACCGAGTTTCCGGGGGAACCTTTCAATTCAATTTGCAACCAATGATTGTTATTTCCCAGATTTCGATACAGCAACACTTTGGATTTACTGTATTTAGTTAACTCCGCAATATCTTGTGCTTTTCTTTGCCGCTTTTCCCACCAGGACATCTCTTCAGATTTTCCCATGAGTAAGTCGCGATCGCCATCATTATCTGCATCGAACCAAGTACAGTAAGCATACCCCCCGAATGTGTTTGGTGCACTAACTTCTAATAAATTTATTTTTTCAAATGTGTGATTTGACAGTTGGCGGTACATTCCATACCGTAAGGTATGTAAGTCTATCAACCCATCATTATCGTAATCAACCCAGTTCGCTGCAAATGCTCGATCGGGGAGTCCAATTAATTCTGGATCGACCCTTTCAAATTTACCCTGCACATTGGTAAATAATATACTATGTTTTCTGGAAGCGGAGAATAAATCCAGGTCTCCATCTCCATCATAATCAGCGATCGTCAATTGATTCACTAAGCTCTTACGCTTATTTTCCCCTAACTTTTCAGCAATAAACGTTCCTGATTCATTTCTGTAGAGCCAAAAACTTATTTCATCAGCCCAAAATAAATCCATGTCCATATCGTTATCTATATCTAACCAAGCAAACCACCCCATTTCGGGTATATTTACATTTTTTTCAGCAGAAACATTGACAAAACGACCTTCAGCAGTTTGGCGATACAGTTGATTCGGATATATAGAATTAGGTGGCAAATGCCGTCCACACATAATGTAAAGGTCTAAAAGATTATCTCGATCAAAATCAACCCAAGCCACTTGTCGTGAAGCACAACCCTCTTTATCCAGGTCTACCTTCCCTCCAATATCTTCAAAACCGGAACTGGTTTGCAGCATTAATTCATCTTTAGCATCCGGATCAAATTCTGATATCTTACCTTGCATTCCTGCTCTGGCAATCGCTACATCCATATTCCCGTCATTATTATAATCATTCCAAGCCATACCGTGTCGATCCATATAAGGTAAAGCATAAATAGGAGGTAGAGCAAAATCAACGGAAGTCGGAGATTCAAAACGAGAACCGATGTAAACATGAGTTATATCGGCTCCAGTGTTCAACTTAAATAGCGGTTGAAAAAACGGATAAAATGCTGGAAACTTAATAGATAATCGCCCATCTCCTTTCACCTTAAATTTTGCCACTTGTACCTTATCAATTCCTGCTGATAGGGCAGGTTTCTTGTCTATTTTTGTTGATATTTCACCGGATTCTGTAGAGGTTGCTAAGAGAGGAACAATAATCAGACCTCCCATATTTTCTAAATTAGTTAGACCTTGGGAGGCAACTATTAATTCATAATTATGCCAATAGATATATAATCCGGGTTCTGTCTTATTTAACAGAGGATCGGGCACGGGTGAGTATGTCGCTTCATAGTTTTGGGGTAAACCCAACTCTGTAATCCCATCTTTGAAATCTTCTCCTTGTTGATTCATTAAGAAGAGTTGGCGACTATTGTGATTTGTAGAATATATATCTAAAAACCTGTCTTGATTAATCTCAGCTACACCTAAGTCAAATAGTGAGTAAGAAAAACCGATGTCCTGCTGTATGAAACCAGAATGAGTATTTAATGGGTAGTATTTACTAAGATAAATATCCCTTAATTGATGGTATGGCTTGAATAACACCAAAACTAAGGAAATCAATATAATTCCCACAAATATGAAAAGATTACGTTTCATTTTCATTGGTTTTTGGTTCCTCAAGGTTTAGAGTGGCAATTACCTATTATCCATTACCACGCAAAGGGTTATATTAATCCGGTAGCAAATTCTTCGAGGCTAACCACTCTCGATTATAAAGCTTGGACTGATAGCGAGCGCCCCCATCACATAAGACCGTCACAATCGTATGTCCGGGTCCCATTTGTTTCGCTAAAGCTACCGCAGCTCCCACATTAATACCGACAGAACCACCCATAAATAAACCATCCCGGCGTAATAGCTGATAGAGAACGCGAATACATTCAGTATCGTCAATTTGAATGGCATCATCAATCGGAACTTCTTCCATGTTTTTTGTAATCCGAGAATTCCCAATTCCTTCCGTTACCGAACTTCCTTCTGGCTTAATTTCTCCCGTCTTCACATAGGAATACAAACCACTCCCCATGGGGTCAGCAACCACCACCTGAATATTGGGGTTTTTCTCCTTTAGGTATAGGGCCACTCCTGCATAAGTTCCCCCGGTTCCCGTAGCCGTAACCCAACCATCAATTTTACCGTCAGTCTGTTGCCAAATTTCTGGCCCTGTGGTTTCATAATGGGCCTGACGATTGGCTAAATTTTCAAATTGATTCGCCCAAATCGCATTATCGAGTTCAGCCGCTACTCTCCCCGATAATTTCACATAGTTATTTGGGTCTCGATAGGGTACAGCAGGGACAGTTTCAACCTCTGCACCGAGGGTTCGCAGGGCCTCTATTTTTTCCTGGGATTGGGTTTCAGGGATGATAATTTTACAGCGATATCCTTTAGCATTACAAATATGGGCTAAACCAATTCCCGTGTTGCCAGCAGTTCCCTCAACAACTGTGCCGCCAGGTTTGAGGAGTCCTTGTTTTTCAGCCTCTTCAATGATATACAGGGCGGCTCGGTCTTTTACTGAACCCCCTGGATTGAGGAATTCTGCTTTACCGAGAATTTCACACCCGGTCTCTTCGCAAAAGCTGTTTAATCGAATGAGGGGCGTATTGCCTACTGTGGCTATAAATCCTGCTTTGATATCCATCCGTTTAGTTACCGAACTTTATCTTTAGGGAATTAGGGAATAGGGAATTAGGGAATAGGGAATAGGCAAGAATCTACCTCCGCGTCTCCGTGTCTCCGTATCCCCACTTCCTCATCCTAGCGTGAAGCGCTATAACCTATTTGTTGGGCTGGGGAGTCATGCGTAAATAGGGTTTAACTTCTTCATATCCTTTAGGGAATTTTTCTTTCAAGACTTCTGGATCTTTGAGAGAGGGTACAATCACGCAATCGCCTCCATCTTGCCAATTGACGGGGGTAGCCACTTGATAATTATCCGTTAATTGTAAGGAGTCAATCACCCGTAGAATTTCATAAAAGTTACGTCCGGTACTCGCTGGATAGGTGATATTCAGGCGCAGTTTCTTCTGGGGATCGATGATAAAAACGGTACGGACAGTTAAGTTATTCAAGGATTCTGGATGAATCATGTCATAGAGATCGGAGACTTTCTTGTCTTCATCAGCCAAAATGGGATAATTGACGGTTGTTTTTTGGGTCTCGTTAATGTCCCCAATCCATCCGTTATGGGATTCTACACCATCGACACTCAGAGCAATGACTTTTACATTGCGTTTATCAAACTCGGGTTTGAGTTTGGCAACCATACCCAGTTCTGTGGTGCAAACGGGAGTATAGTCTGCGGGATGGGAAAAGAGTACAACCCAGCTATCTCCTGCCCAGCTATAGAAGTCAATGTCACCTTCGGAAGAGGCTTGAGTAAAATTAGGAACTGTATCACCTAGTCGGAGACTCATAAAACTATCCTTTTTCGATCGTAGTTCGGTTAGTGATTGGACATCAAATACTATCCTCTCACAGGAGATTTCAGATTTTAGAGGGTTTACAATTCGTTATTTTATTTCATGCTTTAAGATATATGAGGCGATCGCCACAATCTAGAATCGTCATCCCCCAGTTCATTGAGCCTCTCTTCCTGCTATAACGGATTGTAACTTGCTTGTCCAGACTTTTAAGGATCGAGAATACGTTTATGCTCACGATGATTGACTTTTTTTTTCAACTGCTTCAAAGGATACAGCCTTTGGGGGTTCCGATTTGCTTCGTCAGTGCTTGGGTTTTCATGGCAGCGATCGCCTGGACATTAGGTAGAGCCATGGGAGATACTCTAGCTCAGGCCAAACAAATGCATCAGATTCCCTGTGCCCATTGTCAATTTTTTACGAATGACCATCGGCTCAAATGTACCGTAAATCCTCACTATGCCAATTCTGAGCGGGCGATCGATTGCCTGGACTATAAACCGTATCAAAGGGCCCAGGAACTCGATAGAATAAAAACTTAAACGAACTAAACTTAAAGTTAAGTGTGGAGTTGTCCTGACTGGGCCAAGCAGCGTTAATGAGTAATTATCCTTCCGTGTTGGCAGACCTTTTACAAAGGTTACCCCAACTGCGATCGCAAATCTATTTTAAGCCGTCTTTGACCGCCCTTTCCCATGCTATGGAAGACCAGGTCTTGGCTGGGGCTGGGGCCGATCAGCCCTTAGTCATTGCTAATTTCCAACGAGAACGGTTTTATCGCCAAGAGTCTCATCGCTATCGCCGCATTGCTCAAAAAACTGACCAGGTTTATGTTCTGGCTGCTCCAGAAACGGAATTTAAGAATGCTTCCCAAGAGTATGAAACGATTGCCTTTAGTTCCCAGGACGAACTCAAGCATGAATGGCATTTGGTGATTATTGGTCAGCAGTATGCTACGTGTTTAATTTGTCGCGAACGCGATCCGTCAGGGATGGGATTGCCCGAAATTCCCTTGATGACGATGGATCAAGCACGACGTTTTGAGGGCATTTGGACATTCGATCGCCAAATTTGCGAACAGGCAGCCCAGGTCTTACTGTCTCGAATTTTAGAGTATCGTCCGGAATTAGCGGCTAAAGTGGAACAAGCCCAAACCCGGATTACACAAGCGCCTGCCTGTCAGATCTCTTATCTCGATCCGGCTCCCTTCGCCGAGCGCCTAGTGACCTATTTACAAGCGGGTCAGTATAAACTGGTGAAGGCCTATACCGCGATCGCCAACCAGGAGAAAAAAGAACGCTTAGTCAACTCCATTACTGATGCCATTCGGCGCTCCCTCAACCCAGAAGAAATTTTTCAGATTGCTGCCAAAGAACTCGGTCAAGCGATGGAGAGCTGTCGCTGTCTGATATATCCCTGTAAAGCGTCTCAAAAGCAGGTGACCATCGAATATGAGTACATGAACTCCCGTAAGCTCTCTTCCTTGAAAGGAAAAACTTGGCCCCTCACAGAGCATCCCCTATTTTCCCATGTGATTAAGCAAAATCACCGGGCTTATCTGAGTAACTTAAACCCAGATGCCCTCAATCACCCTACCCTAACCGATCAAGTCACCCCCGCCAAAATCCATTCCTGGTTAATGGTTCCTGTACTCTACAAAGAGGAACTTCTCGGAATGATTGAAATTCACCACTGTGGCGAGAGTTCTTATACTTGGGCATCAAGTCAACTGGAAATGGTTCAGGCGATCGCTTCCCAAATTGGGGTCGCCCTCATCCAAGCCCAGGCCTATGCTAACCTCGAAGACCTTAACCAACAACTCGAAGCCCTCGATCGCACCACCCGTAACTTGATCGCTATCACCGGTCACGAACTGCGCACCCCACTTTCGACCATCCAAGTTTGTCTAGAAAGTTTGGCCAGTGAACCAGATATGCCCCAGGACTTGCGCCAGGTGATGCTCAATACCGCCCTAGATGATGCTGAACGCCTACGAGAGCTGATCCAAGACTTCCTGACCCTTTCTCGCCTTGAAAGTGGCTCAGTAGACTGGAATCCCGAACCCCTACCTTTGGAAGAATGTATTGACCTGGCCATCAGCAGTATTCGCTCTCATCAACCCAATCAGGACTTACCTCAGATTATTACCCATCTGCCCAGGACTCTACCCCTGGTTCACGTCGATGGAGAATGGTTAGTTGAAGTCTTATCGAAACTGCTTGATAATGCCTGTAAATTTACTCCATCCCCGGGACAGGTCACCATCCAAGCCATCTGTAGTACCCAGACCAAGCCGTTTCAAGAGCGAGTTCCTCCCCAAAAACGACCGCAGAATAACCAACCGATGATTTTAGTCACCGTTGAAGACAGTGGGCGCGGGATTGAACCCAATCGCTTAGAAACGGTCTTCGATCGCTTTTATCAAGAAGAAGGGGCCCTACGTCGCAGTACTGGTGGTACAGGTCTCGGTTTAGCCATTTGCCGTCAAATCGTCACCAACTGGGGAGGACAGATTTGGGCTGAATCTGGAGGGAAAAACCAAGGCTCTCAATTCCGATTTACCCTGCCTATCGTAGATAAAGGCTCATCCAAAGGTTCATCAAGAGGCTCATCAAGAGGCGATCGCCCCTCCCGTTCCCGTCGTCAGTCACCCACTATTGGACGACACAAATAGGACTTCCTGCCCATGAATTATGAACAACTGTAACAGTTCCTAACAAAATCTCTAGTCCACCCCCATCTCAGTGATACGATGCCATAAAAATCTTGGTTTAGAGGAGAGAGCTGTAACCATGAGTGAGACACTGACCGGACAAGCTCCCCTATTTGGGGGAAGTACTGGTGGACTACTCACCAAAGCATCAGTAGAAGAAAAATACGCCATCACTTGGACATCGCCCAAAGCCCAAGTCTTTGAGATGCCCACCGGTGGTGCAGCCACTATGCAACAAGGTGAAAACCTTCTGTATCTGGCTCGCAAAGAACAATGCTTGGCCCTCGCCTATCGCCAACTGCGGCCCAAATTTAAGATCAACGATTATAAAATTTACCGGGTTTATCCCAATGGTGAAATTCAGTATCTTCATCCCGCAGATGGTGTGTTCCCTGAAAAAGTGAACGAAGGTCGGCAATTTAACGGTAAAGTTGACCGCAATATCGGCAGCAATCCTGAGCCAGCAACCCTTAAATTTAGTGGTAAACAACCCTACGAGGTTTAAGGCACTCTACTCATATTCCTTGAGTACAGGCAGCGAAAGACTTCCCTAGAGAGTGTTTTTCGTCTCAAAAAGGGCGATCTAGTGCGATCGCCCTTTTTTCTATAGCCAAAGCCCATCAAAAAAAGAAAGTGATATCAAGTCCGGCGAATCAGATACACGATGTCATTACGTTTCCGCTTCGCGGACATGAAAGCGAGGCTTGCACGAAGCGCGAATAGAGCGGATCAAAACCAAGCAATCTCCTCCATTTCGGTAATCTTGGCCTTTCATAGAATTAAACTTTCCGATACTATTTTGCTAACTAACGCTAACAATGCACTCTGAAAGACAATCTCTCAGAGAGGGCGTATCTACCAAAGCGCGGAGAAAAATTCCCCGTGCGCCATTTAAGTCTCGATCCATTTTTAAGCCATCACTTCCTTTAATGACTTTTCTGCCCCCTAGATTAGGAATGAGTTCTCCCGTCCACGAAACCGTTTTACTGGTATAGGCTTCATTCACATCCAATATCAATTTTCCACCTTCTTTGGCTTTATGCTTCAAGAAACACTCAAAACGATAATGAGACCATGACAGCATTTGTCTTACCGATTTCGCTCTTATCTTACGTGAAGACTTGAAAACCATCTGGGAAACCTCAAAAGTGGGAAGCAAAATAACATCGAAATTGTCCACCAAAAACCGTGCCACTTTATGATGTAATTCATCAACTAAATGACGAATTTTCAAACGGATTCGATTCGCTGCTTTTCTCATTCGCTGTTTCTTTTTCGACTGGGCTTTTGTCGAACGAGAAATTAAATCATCTAGGTGGTAGCACAAGCGCTGGATTCTTCCAATATCATCAGAACTAATCCAGCCATAACTATTTTCTGAAAAGAAGGTGAGGAAGTTTCGGACTCCAGGGTCGAGGGCAACCACTCTACCTTGATTCTCGGTTTTTTCGGGTTGCTCTTCTCTTGAAAGACAAAGATAATAACATCCTTGATGGACGACTATCCGACAATCTCCGTGTTTTTCGGGAAGATTTTCGGCATAGGATATCTCTCCTAAGATTGTCCTATATATTCCTTTTTCTGTCACCGCAGAACTGGGAATGTAACAAGATTGAACGGGTTTCTTTCTCGATCTAAATTTGACCTTCTGAATTTCTCCCTTCTCTTTATACTTTTTCTTGGCTTCCCTCACGGCAATGCAAGCATCTCGAATAGCAATAGATTTAATTTGGAATGGAATGGAATTTGACCAATCTGGTAAATCATTTAAGATTCCTCCTTTTATCTTTTTCCAATTCGCTTTTGTTCCTTCCCGTTGCAAATACTCTACTGTTCTGTTATAAACAAAACGAGCTGTTCCTATCCACTGTCTAACTTTTCTCCTTTGCTCTGCATTCAGGTAAATCCTTATCTTTTTTGATTTTTTCACCGTATTTTCGCAGCCCGTGGAGGCGACAAGAGAAGACGTGGATGATGGCGAGTATATCTTGCACGAGTTCTGATTCGGGGCAATGTTCAGATTGGTCGAGAACCACGATTTTTCCACCGTTTTGTTCGACCATGTATTCGATGAGTTCAAATCCGAATCGGGTGAGTCGGTCGCGACAGGCAACAACAATTTCGAGCTTATCTCCTTGCATAAGTCTGTCCAATAAGGAACGCAATCCTTTCCTTTTGAAGTTGAGTCCGCTTCCGATGTCTTGCACGATTTCTGCTTTTGGGTAGACCGATTGCATATAGGCAACTTGTCTTTGCAAGTCGTCTTTTTGCTTGTTGCTGCTGACTCGGCAGTAGCAAACAAAGGCAGACTGAGTTGCTCCCATAATATAGGATTCGACATTGAAGAGTCTTTGTCCTGCTTTCGTCCGGATTGTCTCAATTTGCCCTTGGTCTGCATATCGCCTCAATGTATTTGGGTGCAGTCCTAATTTTTCGACTGCTTTTCTTAATGGCACCTATGGCATGTTGCCATGTTAGCATCAGTTAGTCTAAGTGAGCAATAGTTAACAAATTTTGTGCTGTTATTGAACCTTCTCACCGCATTGAGACTACTTTCCGCGCCCTTTTGGTAAAACCGTTCTCCAATTCGTTCTCGCTCGCTTTAACTGCTGCTCCGTCACCTTAGCGCCAGTTAAATTCGCCCCACATAAATTCGCCCCATTCAAATTGGCACTACTCAAATAGGCATAACTCAAATCAGCACCCCGCAGATCCGCCCCCTCTAAATTCGCATAATTAAAATAAGCGCGACTCAAATTCGCATCCCGCAAAATTGTCTGTTTTAAACGCGCCTTTGTAAAATCCGAGCGAAATAAATTGGCACGAGTGAAATTCGTCTTCACAAACTTACATTCTCGGAAATTTGCCTCTGGAAACACCATTTCCTGAAGATTAAGGGCACTCAAGTCATGATCGACAAAATCCCTACGACCCTTGGCATAATAGGTGAGCAGCTCTTGCTCCTTCAAACGAGTGGGAATCTTTGGTTTGTTTGCCCCCGAACTTCCTCCCGAAGTTGGGCCAGAATTGGCTTGAGTTGAAATTGAGGTATTAGAAAGTCCTGTATTACCGCCTCGCAACCTAGATTGGCGCGAACGAATCGACACCCCGAAACGAGAGAGATGGCTACTTGGGCCAGAATTCCCAGTATTGCGCCCTCCTGTCCCCCTAGAAGAGGTCTCCGTTGTCGGTTTCACTGGCCCCGTTAACATCCCTTGGGCTAAACTATCCAAATAAGGCTCTAACTCTAAAGCCTTCAAAATATCTTGGGCACACTGATAGCGATGTTTAACTGACCCATCGAGCATTTTCTTCAACACGCGAGTTAAATGATCGCTAATTTGTACCTGTCGTTCCCAAAGAATTTCGCCGGTCGCCGGATCGTAACCCAAATCCTTTGGAGATTTAGCGGTTAACAAATAAATACAAGTTACACCCACTGCATAAATATCGCTGGCATAAACGGGTCTCAGAGCCATTTGTTCTGGGGGAGCATATCCTGGAGTCCCAATGGCAAAAGCCGTTAGAGCAGTTTGTTCCGAACTATTATCTACTGCTGTCGGATTTACCTGATCCTTAACTGCCCCAAAATCAATCAACACTAACTTCTTATCCTGATTGCGGCGAATCAAATTAGCGGGTTTAATATCTCGATGAATAACCTGATTGGAGTGAATATACTCAATGACTGGCAACAGCTCGCTTAAAAACTGCTTAATTCCGGCTTCCGTAAATGGCCCTCCCCGTTTTACCTCTCGGCTTAAGGTTGCTCCGCTAATGTATTCCTGAACCAAATAAAATTCCTGTTCAGTTTCAAAATAATCGAGCAAACCAGGTAACTGTGGGTGATTGCCAATTTTACCCAGGGTCTTTGCTTCTCGTCGAAACAGCTCTCTAGCCATTTGCAGGGTTTGAGGAGAGGTAGAAGCCGGGCGCAATTGCTTAATCACACAATAGGGATTCCCTGGAAGGGATAAATTTTGAGCCAGAAAAGTTGCCCCAAATCCCCCTTGTCCCAAGAGTTTAGAGATATGATAACGTTCTCGAAGCAGCAGTTTGGAGCCACAAGCAGCACAAACTTGAGCATTGGGAGAATTTTCTGGATTTGGACAAACCGGGTTAACGCAGTAGCTCATTGAGGCCTTACTCGCTTCTTAAGTTTGACTGCCAGGATAGGGCTATCCTAGATTGATTATGACGCAAGTTAAGCAGGTGTTCGATCGTCATTGTCGCTCTAATTACTACCTTTATCTGGGAGTTGAGAGTAATTATACCAAGCGACTGCCAGAGCAATCCAATCATCAATCACAATCTAGGTATGACTTTTGAGTTATGCATCCCTATTTATCATCATACATGGTCTTTCAGGAAGTTGACAGTTAACCATGGGGTAATGTCAAAGCCTAAATTTCTCGGCGCACACAGATCTCATCAGCAACTGTTATCCATGTAAGCCTCCCACGTCACTTCAATATGATTCTCGTCTATTTTCCTTAGAGAATGTTGAATTTGAACCCTTTCACCTGTACGACGGGTTAGTTGACCCCTAGAGGAGAGATTCTGTTGACCACGCTCAACCACAGAAAGCTCAATAAACGCTCCATTAGATGAAAACTGTCGCCGCTCCATTAGCTGGCCTTCGGAATTAAAAGACCAGGTTTCGACTGAGCTTAAACGATTGTCTTCAAATCCCTTTCCAATAAGCCAACCTCGTCCGTAACTCTCCATGTGAATGCTGTACCTCCTTCTGTCGGTTGGCATGTCCATTCACCTATTAAGAACTGTGCTAGAGGTTCGGCAAATGACGGCAATGGAATGAGGGTCAACACAAGGGTAATTATACCGCAGCCTATATGTCGCATAAGGTCAATGTCTGTATAGTATTGGATAAGGCGATCGCTATAGATTGGGTCACAACAGCAACTTCTGCCTATTCCCAAACCCCTCATTTACGTAGTGATTTTTTCTAATTATCCCTTAGTATACCTGAAAATCTGCAATTCCTCTAGATATTATTAGCTTCTGACCAATTTTTGAGTTCTTCCAAAAAGCCGAGCGCAGTTTGGCCAAACTCGGTGATTTCGTAGGCGACGGCGATCGGGCGATCGCTCACTACTTCCCGTTTGACCAAACCCGATTCTTCCATTTCTTGCAGCCGCTGGCTCACCATCTTTTTACTGGCTCCCCCTAACTGTCGCACCAAATCATTGAAGCGCACCGGGCCATCTTTAAGATGCCAGAGAATTGAGCCTTTCCATTTGCCCCCCAACACGCGCATTCCTCGCTCAATGGGGCAGGGTTCTAAACAAGGCTCTACTGCACTCTTGCGACCCTTGCTATCTGTGGTGATGTTGGTAACAGTACTCATAATAAATTTGGTTACTAAAAGTATACTGGTTGACGCTAGTTACTAGATTATTTATCTTAAGACATATAGCTCACCTGTACCATCACTGGCCGGATTTTGGGATGACGACAAGCACTAGCCGTCTCCTATATCCGATTTACATCCTTTCATGATCAGAGGTTGTTATGGCATCCCCCGATATTCATCTGTACACCGCTTCCACGATGAATGGTTGGAAGCCCGTCATCTTTCTCGAAGAGGCGGAGGTTGAATACGAACTGACCTACATTGACTTTGGGAAACAAGAGCAAAAATCTGAGTGGTATATGAAGCTCAATCCCAATGGGCGCATTCCGACAATTATTGATCGCGGCAATGATGACTTTGTCGTTTTCGAGTCGGGAGCAATTCTCTGGTATCTCGCACAAAAGTACCAGAAGTTTCTTCCCCGCGACGAAAAAGCCCAGTCTCAAGCCCTGCAATGGTTGATGTTTCAGATGAGTGGCATTGGGCCAATGATGGGGCAAGCCATGTACTTTCAACGGATTGCGGCTCCTAAAGGAATTGAAGACCAATACGCGATCGATCGCTACGTGGCCGAGTCGCGGAGATTGCTAGAAGTGCTAGACCAGCAACTCGAAGGCAAAGCCTATTTATTGGGAGACGACTTCACCATTGTTGATATTGCCACGTATCCCTGGGTGCGATCGTACCCTTGGGCAAAAGTTTCCATTGAGGGACTCGATAACCTCCAAGCTTGGTGCGATCGCATCGATGCTCGACCTGCCACTCAAAAGGCCGTCACGATTCCCAAACCCTTCCCAGCATTCTTTGGCAAAGGGGATGAAGCAGCTTCCCAAGCCGAAAATGCCTCACGGTTTAATGCGTAAACTCACACTTAATACTCATTGGAGAATTCAACATGACGCTCGCAAACGACTTACAAGCTTTCCAACAACAATTTCGCAGTAATGTTCCCCAAGAAACACAGAATGTAATGCAGCAGGCTACCACTGACTTAGGGGACTCCGGGATTCTGAAGCAAACGCTCAAGGTGGGCGATACCATTCCGGACTTCACTTTGCCAAACGCTACAGGACAACCTGTGAGTATTAAAAAACTTTTGACGAAAGGCCCTGTAGCGATCGCATTCTATCGCGGCGGTTGGTGTCCCTACTGCAACCTAGAACTCCAGGCATTGCAAAATGCCCTGGCAAGTATTGAAGAGACTGGAGCCACTCTAGTCGCCATTTCGCCCGAAACTCCAGATAATTCCTTAACCACGCAAGAGAAAAATGAGTTAGCGTTTCCCGTCTTAAGTGATGTGGATAATCAGGTCGCTCGACAATTTGGGCTGGTCTTTAAGTTGCCCGCTTCTCTGCTTCCTATTTATCAAAGTTTCGGCATTGATGTGGCGGCTCATAATGGCAATGACCATTTTGAATTACCCATTCCCGCCACCTATGTCATCCAACCCAATGGCGAAATTGTGTATGCCTTTACAGATGTCGATTACACCAAACGGGCAGAACCGAGTGTTATTGTAGATGCTTTGAAAGGGCTGTAATAACTTCGATTGCCCCTATCAACCATAACCCCAGGAAATTTCAACCATGCCAAATATCTTCATCATCAATGGCCACGAAGAATATGCTATCTCCCCCGGCAAACTCAATGCCGCGTTAGTTGAAAAAGCCCAAACTCTTCTGAGTGCCAAAGGATATACCGTCAAAATCACTACGATGAAAGATGATTACGACATTGAAGAAGAAATCGCAAAACACCAGTGGGCTGATGCAATTATTCTTCAAACTCCCGTCAACTGGATGGGGGTATCATGGAGCTTCAAAAAATACATGGATTATGTGTATTCTTCTGGTCTGGATAGTCGGCTCTGTAACGGTGATGGCAGAACTCGCAAAGACCCCAGCAAGCAATATGGTACGGGTGGAACACTGACTGGTAAAAAATACATGCTTTCCCTGACGTTTAACGCACCAAAAGAAGCCTTTAACGATCCCAATCAGTGGTTATTTGAAGGCAAAAGTGTAGATGATTTATTCTGGCCGATGCATCTCAACTTTAAGTTTTTTGACATGGAGCCTTTACCAACGTTTGTCTGTTTTGATGTGATGAAAAACCCAGATATTGAAAATGACTTTATCCGATTTGAATCGCATCTCAATCAGTACTTTAAAGGCTCTTAGAAAGCTCAAGTAAAAAACTTTCAATTACTTCAATATTGTATTGAAAGGTGTCCTCTTGTCTGACGAAAAGATGTTATTTTATTGGGTCTTCGTAGCCCAGACTTGTTTTACAGTGCTTGGTGCTGTGATGGGGAACTAGAGGGAGCAAAGAACAGACTTGGTGGAGCTTTGAATGTTATTCACTCCACCCACTCCCCTATTCCTCCACGGAGAGCGCTTGGCGCTGTATTATTGATTGCATCCCAACAACTCCAACGTTTTCGTGTCTCGTTCCCCGTTGTAAAACCGATCCAACACTTGTACAAACACAGAATCAGGGGGTGATACTATTTTTCTGTAACAATGCGCTTAATGATTATTGTCAAAAACTAAGTTTTATAGTTGTTGTAATTAAGGATGGGACATGGTTGTAGGGGCAAACGGCCGTTCGCCCCTACAGATACCGTTGTTGTAGAATGACTATACTTATAGCTGTCATTGTTTATTAAGCGCAACTTCATGGAGAAATAGTATGACACGACTGAAAATAAGGTGGCACACGATCGCAATTTCAGGTCATCAGGGGAGCCAAACATGTCATGTGCCGATCGCCCAGCTATCCCTAAAACGGTTATTGTACATTCGAGCAGGCGATCGCCTAAAACTGGATGCTCTAAAATTGACTCAATAATCGCTGCTTTGAGTTAGTTAATCGCAAGAGAGATGCATCCAATCTCAACTTAAAGACCTGCCATGTATCCTTTGATTATAATCCTGCCATTCTTGGTCAGTTTGATATAATCCCCTCAACGTGGCTTGTTGCACTTGGGCCATAATTGGATAGCGAGTTTTTTCATACTCATCAAACACTTCATTAATTTTCTCTAAATTCTCTTCATAACCTTGCTCAAATAACCGAGAAATTCCCCTAGACAAACACCAAGCATCTTCCAAACCTTGATTAGCGCCTTGTCCAGCAAAAGGCGGCATTCCGTGAGCTGCATCTCCAGCTAAAACTATTTTGTCTCGATGCCATGAAAACTCAGGGATGCAACCTATTTTTAATCGAGGATCAGCCGTTTCTGGAAACGATAAATCAGCAGTAACCGGATAGATATAATAGGAACGAGCTACCATAGAGTCTGGCGGAGATAAGCGTAATAACTCAAGCAATTCTTCTGGAAATTCTTCCTGGGTCAGAATATGAATAGTACGATCGATAATTTGGGGCTTGCTTTGTTGAGTTAATTCTTCGACAGAAAAACAATGATGGATGATGTAAGCAAATTGATGATTCGGTCTTTTGGCCAAAATCAAACGCGATTTGTTGTTATTGATTCCTTGTGTTGAATGTTGGTTGAATATAGAGACTAAAGGCAATTGGCCGATAAATTTTCCATAGATAGTTTGTGCTAAAGCATCAGGAATTGTTTCAGTCCCCGTACATCCAATCAGACCATAACCGGAATACAAAGGGCGATCGTCTGGATAGATCAGACGACGAACTGTAGAATTAATACCATCAGCAGCAACCACCAATTTAGCGCGAATAGATTGAATAGAAGTCGGTTCTGTAGAGGGATTTTCTGTTAAACTTTCTGGCCAATGAGCATAAATATTTGGGGATTCTTGACCATTAGATTGATAGTCAATTCTCAGATATCCTGTATCTGATTCTTGTACGATATTAACACAACGGCAATTGGCTTGAACTTGGGATTCAGACAGCAGCGTTCTTAAAGTTGTTTGCAAAGTGTACCAACCGATAGATACGCGCCCTTCTCCATAGGTTTTGAACCAATGGTCAAAACTCAGAGGAACAGCCCGTAAAATTTCACCTTGGGTATTTTTATAGACCCATTGAGGAGATGGGGAACTAGGCTGATCGGGAGAAGCTAAATATAAAGTTCCAGATTGTTTAACTGCGTCATATGCATCTGGATCAATCAGTTTCAGCGCCTTTAAACCATTTGGTAGTAAATCAAATCCCTGACCAACTTGACGAAATTCACGAGTTTTATCAATAACTAGGATATTTTCTAGACCTCGTTTTTGCAAACCGATTGCCGTAGCTAACCCTACTGGGCCAGCGCCCACAATTACCACATCATAGATAGGAACTTTAGTCATGGATAGAATTGAAATCTATTACTCGGTCATCTCTCACTGTGTCAAAACCTCATCATAAATCTCTGCCATTGTCAAGGTTAAACCCACTGAATTCAACTCTAAGCTATCATCGGACTCTAAGATTTCTAGAGACCAGGTTCCGTCCGTATCCCGTCGATATACTTCCACCTTCATTTGGGTTTGAGAAACAAGAACATATTCCTGTAAACTGGGCAAACTTTGATAATTCAATCGTTTTTCTCGTCGATCTAAACTTTGAGTGGAAGGAGAAAGGACCTCTACAATTAAACAAGGACGAGTTTTATAATATCTTTCCGTATCTTGAGGGTCACAAGTCACCATGACATCGGGATAATAAAAAAGCTCCGCAGTATCGCGAGCCATGGGCATATTAACTTTCATATCTGACATGAATGTTTTACAACCACGGCCCCGTAAGTGACTTAATAAACGAGTATAGATATTGCCTGCAATACGATTATGTTCTTCGCTGCCACCAGACATGGCGAATATTTGGCCGCCAAGATATTCATGGCGAATGGGACTCTTTTTTTCACCTTCAAGATAATCTATTACAGAAATCAATGCTGTAGAAAGTTTCATGAGTTTGTCCTGGTTTGCGCGAATATCCTGATTATATCAAATCCGATGAATTAACCAACGATCGCCAGGGAATAAAAAGCAGTAGTGGCTCAAAGTTTTGAGCCACTACTCTCTCCATTTTATTGGAAATGACTACAACTACAACTCTTTGACACTAGAAACGAGTTGATTGACCATATCCTTAGCGCTACCAAAGAGCATCATTGTTTTATCCTTGTAAAACAACTCATTATCTACACCGGCAAACCCAGTATTCAAACTGCGCTTAATGACAATGGTATGCTTGGCGCGATCTACTTCTAGAATGGGCATCCCATAAATGGGGCTATCCTGATTACTGCGAGCGGCAGGATTAACAACATCATTCGCTCCAATTACCAACGCCACATCAGTTTGATCGAATTGGGGATTGATGTCATCCATGTCATAGAGTTGGTTGTAGGGAACATTGGCTTCTGCTAACAGGACGTTCATGTGTCCTGGCATCCGTCCAGCTACGGGATGAATGGCATATTTGACTTCAACTCCTTGTTTTTCGAGTAAATCAGCTAACTCCCGGACGACATGCTGGGCTTGGGCAACTGCCATGCCATATCCGGGAACGACTACGACGGATTTGGAATAGCCGAGCATCATGGCTCCTTCTTCGGAGTCGATGCTGTGAACGGTTTGTTGTACTGCTCCTCCAGAACTTCCACTACTACTGGTTCCTTCAGCGGTTCCAAAGCCCCCAAAGAGAACATTGGTGAGGGTGCGGTTCATGGCTTTACACATGATTTGGGTGAGGATTAAACCAGAGGCTCCGACTAATGCACCGGAGATAATCAGGACGTTGTTCATCACCACAAATCCGGCGGCGCTGGCGGCTAAACCTGAAAGGGAGTTGAGGAGGGAGATAACTACGGGCATATCGCCACCGCCAATGGGAATGACGAATAGGATACCTAGGAGTAAGGAAATTCCGGTCATCACCAGGAAAACCGGGGCGTTGATGGAGTCGTAGAGTAAATAGCCGGTTGTACCCAAAAAAGCAATCAGCAGGAGGATATTAATCGGTTGTTGCAGGGGAAATTTAATCGGCGCTCCGGTGAGTAAGCCTTGGAGTTTTCCGAAGGCAATTAGAGAACCGGTGAGGGTAACGCCACCGATAAAGACGCTGAGAATAATGGAGAGATTGGCATCAATGGGAATCGGTTGCTGCTGGTTTAAGCGCCGCCAAAATTCGCCGATCGCCACTAGAGCAGATGCAGCTCCCCCCAAACCATTAAATAAGCCTACCATCTGAGGCATGGCCGTCATAGCGACCTGTTTAGCAGCGATCGCCCCAATCAGAGAACCAATAATAATCCCCACTAGAATAAGTTCATAGTTGAGAACTTGTTGGTCTAACAGGGTAACTACAACGGCTAAAAACATCGCAACAGATCCTAATAAATTCCCATTGCGAGCCGTTGCTGGAGAGCCAAGTTGTTTCAAACCAATGATAAACAAGGACGCAGAAACCAGATAAACCAGTTGAATCCCTGTGGGTAAATAATCCGTTAATGCTGTCATTTGGGTAATAGGTAATAGGTAATAGGGAATAGGGAATAGAAAATCTCCCAATCTTCGCGTTCAGGCTTCTTTCTTCTTGAACATTTGCAACATGCGATCGGTGACCAAAAAACCGCCCACCACGTTGATTGTGGCGCAGACAACGGCAATTAGACCGAGGATTACGCTAATGCTGAGGGTGCGATCGCCGGCCACAATTAAGGCCCCAATTAAGGCAATTCCAGAAATGGCATTCGCCCCAGACATCAAAGGGGTGTGCAGCGTAGGCGGAACTTTGTTAATTACTTCAAAGCCAGCAAAACTGGCAAGCACAAAGACAAATAAAGCGCCGATTAATGATTCTGTCATGATGATAGGTAATGAGTAATGGACAGGGGAAATAGGGAATAGGGAATAGACCTTCTCTGCGTCCCTGCTCCCTGAGCGGAGTCGAAGGGAGCGCTCATATCTCTCGATTTTCCTATCCCTACATAACCCAGTTAATTGGCAACAGGAGATTGTTCGCTAGCCAAGGCATCTTTAACTCGCTGATTGCGGATTTCTCCCCCGTGGGTGACTACAGTGCCGCTGATAATATCATCGTCAAAGTCGAGATTTAATTCGCCTTCTTTCACCAGATAATTCAGCAGAGTGGAGATATTTTTGGCATACATTTGTGAGGCATGAATGGCCATAGATGCCGGAAGATTAATGGGGCCAATGACGGTTACTCCTTCATAGACAACATCTTTACCTGCTTCGCTAACTTCACAGTTACCTCCTTGTTCAGCGGCCAAATCAACCACCACTGAACCCGGTTTCATTTGTGCCACCATTTCTTTCGTCACTAACCGGGGTGCTTTTTTACCCGGAACTTGAGCCGTGGTAATCACCACATCTGCCGTTTTCACATGCTCGGCGACTAATTCTTGGGAACGGCGTTTGGAGTCTTCCGAAATTTCCCGTGCATAGCCTCCTTCGGCTACGGTTTCTTCATTGAGTGTTACTTCCACGAATTTAGCGCCCAAGCTTTGTACTTCTTCCTTGACGGCGGGACGAATATCAAAGGCTTCTACGACAGCTCCCAGTCGTCTAGCTGTGGCGATCGCCTGTAGACCCGCAACTCCAGCGCCAATGACAAATACTTTCGCCGGTCGAATGGTTCCCGCAGCCGTGGTTAACATAGGAAAGAACTTAGGCAGAGCCGCAGCCGCAATCAAAACCGCCTTATAACCCGCTACCCCCGCTTGGGAGGATAAAGCGTCCATACTTTGGGCACGACTGGTACGGGGAATCAGTTCCATACTTAAAGCTGTTACCTGAGCATTAGCCAGTTTCTGGATCATTTCTGGTTGGCCCAAGGGATTCAAAAAGCTAATCAGTACCTTTCCGGGAGTCAGTAGACCGAGTTCTTCTTCGACTGGAGAGCCAACTTTTAACAATACATCTACTTCTTTCCATAATTTCTCTTTATCAGAAATAACTTGCGCTCCCGCTTCCTCATAGGCAGAATCCTCAAAACAGGACTGCTCGCCTAAGCCAGATTCAACCCAAATCTCTAACCCCTGTTTGGTTAACTTGGCGATCGCATCGGGAATTAGAGCAACTCGGCGTTCTCGATACTCAACTTCTTTCGCAACTCCTATTTTCATGGATATTCCTCTTCTATAGCGATCAATGGGCTATGGTCGAACCAGCATTATTGCTGGATAGATAGCACCGACTGGATTTGAGTCATTTGCATTTGGTTCCTATGGATCGTAGGCCGATCCCTGGAAACCCAAGGGGATCTTTAACTTGTTTTATGAATTCGTGGGACTTCAACACCCTGACTCGATAGCCCCCTCATCCCCGTACTGCCCTCTCTGGAATGGGTGGCGATTACTTCTATGCCACAATAGAAGAACAGTTAATATACTCGAGGGAGTTCCATGGCGATCGCCGATCTAGATCGTATTACCATCAACCCAGAAGTGTGCCTTGGACAACCAACAATTCGAGGAATGCGGATCGCTGTAGAATTTGTCCTCAAGCTCCTAGCTAGCCAGTTATCTGTTCAAGACATTTTAGAGTCGTATCCAGAGCTAGAAGAAGAAGACATTCGTCAGGCTCTCAATTATAATGAACTGAAATAAAGTATCTTATGAATCAAAAATTAGTAGAATCTTTAGTGCAAATTATTCTTTCGTTATCTGATGAAGAGCAGCAATATTTGGAGTCTGAACTCCGAAATTCTTCGATCGCTAAACAAATTAAAGATTTAGAGCATCAGGTCAAAAAATTTGAAGATAAATATCAGATGTTATCAGAAAAATTTTATCAGCGATACCAGTCGGGTGAACTGGGCGATTCCAGCGATTTTTTTGAATGGAACACTTATTATGAAATGCTCGCTGCCAGCCAAGTTAAAGTATCTTAAACCTGATGAGTTTAGAGCAATATATTGCTGAAATAAAAGACAAGCTTACTGATAGCACAATTATTAGTAATATCGAGATCGTTGATGAGCGCATACTACTCAATCGCGGCTACTTTCGGGCTAGGTTGACCCTAATTAACGATGACTTCTTGGAAATTGCTGAATCATTCACCATTGAAGAGACTCAACTGTTAACGTTAGATTATCGCTACCAATGGATGGATTCATCTAAACAAGTCCTTAAAAAACGCTGGGATAGTGTCAATCATTTTCCAGATTTACCCAATTTTCCCCATCATATTCATATTGGCTCAGAAACTAACGTTCAGCCTGGACAATCTCGAAATATCTTAGAATTCATAGATTTTATGGAATCCGATTTTTGACATATTGTTCGATCGCCGGTTGCAGGGTTAAAACTGGGGATTTTTCCAGTAAACTTCTTTTTTGCAAGGATTGTATCGCTTTTAAGAAATCCGAGTCAGATAAAAGGTCTGGCGGTTTCTGGCTAATCTCTACGGGTTGCTCTTGGTTCGCTAACCAGTGAAGCAGAATTTTTTCCGATTCTGAAATTCGTAGATAATGTTGTTTTAGGATTGGTTCTAGGTCGCCTAAAAATAGGGTGGTATAGGAGAGAAATTGTTGGACGCTGCCGTTAAATAAATCGAGAATCGTAGAGGCAATAATCTTTAGCCATAAGGGGTTACCATTGTAAAGTTGGATCAGGTCTGACCATTTTTTTTGGTCTTTGAGTTCTCTTTGCTTGAGCAGTTCAGTGGCTAAATTCCCTAATCCCGGTACAGGGAAGGTTTTACAGTAGGGATTTTCGGTTTCTAGGGTGGCTATTTCTAGGGGTTTTTCCCAACTGAGCAACAGAAGACAACTGTTGTGGGGGAATTGTCCGATTGCTTGGAGAAATTGACCATATTTTTCGTATTCTGGTCGATAGTTGCCCACGAATTCGCCAGGAGTTAAGGTTTCGTGGAAGTCGTCCAGGATGATTAAGCAACGGTGATTTCTGAGAGACTCCAAAATAACTGGATTTTGGCTCGATGAAGAGGGGGCGAGAAATTCCAGGATGTTGGTTTTTAGGGCGTTGAGGGTGGGAAATTGGCGATGACTGTGCCACAGGATGCGATCGAAGTTGTCTTTGATGTCTTCTACCAGTTGTCTCGCAAGGGCGGTTTTGCCGATTCCAGAGAGTCCGGTTAAGGTAACGATGCGGCTATTTTCTGCGAGTATCCATTGCTTGAGTGTTGCAAGTTCTTCGGTGCGGTTGTGGAGGTTCGGATATTCAGGTGCTTGACTGAGGTTGTGGCACGGTTGAGGGGGTTTGCTGGGGGTGGAGGGCAATTGGTTTCGCGGTATTTTTGATGGATTGTGTCTATCGCTACAGAAATTTATGTTATTACCAATTTGCACCCCTGTATTACTAAAGGAATAGAACATTCCATTTTCGATGAGCGATCTAACATTCTTCTTTTTTACATCTTCTCCCAACAGGTCGGACAAGAGTTTCCATAATTCCGATGCTGACTTCCTCACATGATCGCTACTACAGTGGTATTCGTCAGAAATATCCTTATATCCTTTACCTTCCCATACACCCTCCACAATAGCCCGTTGCAGCGAGTCCAGATGCTTCCCAGTTCTGGTAAAAATTAACTTATCAGTCCACTGCAAAGCTTCTTGAATCTCCATACCTGCTAAATTTAGGTTGTAGTTTTGTGTACTTACACCCCCCATTATCCTACAGTTTTCCCTATTTTGCTACAAAATCTCACGTTTTTCCACGTTTTTTACTTTTAATATTCTCGGAACTCCCCCCTAAATCCCATTTTTATAGGGTTGACGCACTGGAAATCAATTGAATAAAGTCACAGTAAGTACAGAATCAAACTCAAAAAATCACTTTTTTGCAAGTGTTTATTGATATGAAACGAAAAACTTTTATTGCTCTGATTGCTTGTGTAATAATTGGATTGTGGGCTGTTTCAGTAAGTGCGAGAGAAAAAACAGAGCTAAATGGACACTTTTTAACTATTCAAAATGTTGCATTCCATGGTAATGCAGACCGAAGTCATGGTTGGCCCGTTAGAGTAAGTGGTTTTGACGATGCTATCAATAAAGCTAAAAAATGGCGTTTAAATGCTTTTCATCTGTACATTGGTAATGACTTTGGTGCTGGTCAGATGTATCCGTGGAAAAATGTTCATGGCTATGAACCTAGGGATGGAGATCGGCAAAGTGTTGGTGTCATTATGGAAAGAAAACCTTTTCGTCAGTAAAGCAAAAACAAAGCGTCTGATTAATAGACTGTAAAAAACATCTAACCAGATATAGAAACCGGGTTTCTCCTAGGGATGCTGCCTCCTATCGAAGTCGAACCAGAAACCCGGTTTCTTTGCGCGGGTGGCGATCGCCTGTAGGGAGGTAGAATAGGGGATAACAGAAGAATATTCTTAAGGTTCAGGAACCTCACAATCAGTTAATCCCGTTGCTTTTTTCAAAAATTTTCTGTCAAAGCTGTACAAACGTTGACAATTTTGGCTTTTACCCAGATGTAAAGCATCAGCAAAATCCAACCCGTTTTCATGCCATTCTAAGGCTTTTGCAATTAGATCGGGATCTGCTAGATAGACATTCGGTAAACCCAAAAGATAATGCAAGGCTTGACAAATTTAGATCGGATTAAATTTATATGCAAAACGCAGTACCCATTCCGTTTCAAGAATTACAGTGTCTGCAATAAAAACATCGTTATTTTGAAGTAAATCAAGGATTTTTTGATATTGCTGTTCATCATCCTGAGTCAAAATCCGGACAACAATATTCGTATTAATTGATACCATTCTCTTGTTCCTCAATCCCTTGACGAATAGCATCTTCTAAGTCGTCAAGCGTTTTCGGAATTCCTTCGTATTTGAGACATCCGGCGACTTCATTCAATGTCGTTTCTGGAAAGCTCTTTACTTTTTGCTGTTGTAACTTGCTCAGGTCGCGATCGCTATGAATTGGCTTAAACTGACGATCAGGCTCCGCGCTACTCTCAATAGCCCCAATTAAATCATCTATTTTTTCCCATAAAGGTTGGTCTTCCGGCTGGGATTTAGGAAGTTGAGCCACTATCCAAGCTTCAGGAGTTAAGCCTTCTTTTTCGACAACTTCTAGCAGGGAGTGGTAAGTTTTCTCAGATAAAGTAATCGTATAGTTTGACATAGTTGTACTCAATTCGCTCAATTTCATCTTAACCCCTAGTTTCTGATTCGTCATAGGGTCTAGAAACCGGGTTTGTCCTAGGGATGCTGCCTCCTATCGAGGTCGAGCCAGAAACCCGGTTTCTTTGCATGGGTGGCGATCGCTTACAACGCCACCACCCGTGTCTGAGCTTCTCGGCAAGACTTCGGTTTCACCACGATTTCCACATCCTGACCCAATGTATTTAAAAACCGAAATAACCAAGTTGCAGAAAAACCGGATAGCTTTCCATTGACTAATGCTGATACTTTAGGCTGATCGATCCCTAGCAATGTTGCCACTTCAGTTGGAGTCATATTTTGGGCAGCGATAATACTACTAATTCTTCGAGCCAGTTCTGCCTTAACCAGTAATTCGTCAGAGTTCTCTAACTCTAAATCGGCAAATACGTTGCCACTTCCGGTTTGGACTTCGATGGGTTGATTCATAGTTTTCCTACTAATTTGTGTAATTTTCTGAATAATGTTCTTTAGCGCGTTTAAGCCTAGCCTCAATTAACTCAATATCCTGCTTAGGCGTTGCAATTCCTTTGTGGGATTTCTTTTGAAAAGCATGGAGGACATAGACCACACCCGCTAACTTTAAGGTATAAACGGCTCGATAAGTGTCTCCATCAAAATCTTCAACCACTTCCAGCACCCCAGCACCTTTAAAGCCTTTTAGGGGTTTTGCAGATGGATGTTTCTCACCACATTGAGCTAGATATAGGGCATACCCAACCGCTTGCCGAACCTCTTCTGGGAAGTCTTTTAAGTCCTCAAGAGAACTGCCAACCCACTCAACTGGTTTTAGTAATTCACTCATTCCTCAATCATGCTACTTTATTTCGTATTTGAGACATCCTGCAACTTCATTCAAAGTGGTTTCTGGAAAGCTCTTTACTTTTTGTTGTTGTAACTTTCTCAGGTCGCGATCGCTATGAATTTGCTTAAACTGGGGTTTAGGAAATTGAGCCACTATCCAAGCTTCAGGAGTTAAGCCTTGTTTGTCGAAAAATTCTAGCAGGGAGTAGTAAGTTTGCTCAGATAAAGTGATAGTATAGTTCGACATAATTGTACTCAATTCGCTCAATCCTATCTTAACCCCTAGGTTCTGATTCGTCATAGGATTTAGAAACCGGGTTTGTCCTAGGGATGCTGCCTCCTATCGAGGTCGAGCCAGAAACCCGGTTCCTTTGCGCGGGTGGCGATCGCCAGATTTCAACTCAAGGGATGACTTCAAAAGCATCTTTATCAAGCCTTGCACTACAATAGGAGCGAAGCCCTACTTTTCCCAATCCATGACAACCAACACTTCACTAGAAGAGCGCATGGCAGCAGTAGAAGCAGCTATTGCTCAAATTCAACAACAGATTGACCATCCGAAATCGCTCAACTGGTTAGAGCAAATTAGCGGCTCTTTCAAAGATGAACCAGCTTTTGAAGAGATCCTCGCATTAGGGCAAGCCATCCGCAGAGGCGATGAGTCTGTATTAGCTCCATCAGAAATAGAATGAGATATTTATTAGATACAGATCGCCTGAGCATTCTTCAACGTCAATTCGGGGAAAATTATAACAATCTTAGATCGCGAATGGCCCAATATCCCTTCTCAGATTTTGCCATTTCGATTATCACAATTCAGGAACAAATGCTGGGCTGCCATGCCTATATTAACCGCGCTCGTTATCCTAATGAATTGGTGAAAGGTTACGATCTCATGGTACGGCTAGTCGTTGACTTTCAGCGATTACCCATTCTATCTTTTGATGCGATCGCCGCCCAAACCTTAGAGCAGTTCAACTCACAACGGATTCAACTGGCTCAGATGGATGCGAGAATTGCCGCGATCGCGCTTTCTCGACGAATGATTTTATTAACCCGTAATCATCGAGACTTTAGCAAAGTAACAGGATTAGCCATAGAAGATTGGACAATTTGAAGTTGGGGAATAGATAAACCCGGTTTCTTGGCGCTTGTGGCGAATCGCTCCTAAGTATTTTGGCACTTTTTCACCCCACCTTGCGTCCGCACTACGACCCTATAGAGGTGACCTTTGTCAATCTTGGGGTTTCTTTTGGTAAAGTTAAGTAACGTAGTTTTCAATCAAGGATGAGTGGATTTAGCGGTTTTCCTATGCTTAAAACATTAAAGTCGATCAAGTATCCTCTATTGGCTGCGGCGATCGCCACAAGTCTGGTGGCGGCTATGCCTACCCTAACCTTTGCCAATGGTTTACCGGGACTGACTATCTTTGGGGGGCCTGGACGGGAAAATACTCTACCCTTCCGCCTTGACTATGATGGCATTGCCAATCAATGGGATCGCTATCGGCTTCGAGTTCCTCAAAAGAAACTCACAGAAGCAGTTCAGCAATTTACCATCTCCTACTCTGAAAGTCCCGCCAACTATACCGGCCAAATTGACCCCGATAAAGTAGAAGTGCGCATTAAAGGAGAGGCCCAACCCCTACAAGAGGTGATTTGGGATGAAGACAATAAACTGGTGGAGATTTATCCAGAAAACCCCATCCCCGCAGGTACTCCTGGATTAGAATTAGTCTTTTCCAATGTCAAAAACCCCGGATTTGGGATTTATCGGTTTAAGTGCCTAATTTTTACCCCTGGTGAGGTTCCTCTCCCCCGCTATATCGGAACTTGGGAATTAAGCATCAGTCCATAACTGCCTCATTCCCTTGGAGGATGGGGGATGGGGAGATGGTCTATTCCCTTTTCCCCTTCAGGGAACATCCCCTGAACTATGGTATAATGAACGATTGTGACATTTTTATTTGAGTCGCTAACCCTTTAAGTGAAAGCAATTCTATGAGTAAACGAACCTTAGAAGGAACCAACCGCAAACAAAAGAGAACGTCAGGGTTTCGGGCCCGGATGCGCAGTAATACCGGCCGCCGAGTCATTCGCACCCGTCGTAAAAAAGGCCGTCATCGGTTAACAGTTTAAGATTTACGGCTAATGTGGATGAGAGGAAATCCTTGCTGGGTAAGAGGTAATGGTGAAATTCGGAGAAATCCCCCATTACCTCTTATCCATGACCAGCGCGAAGCGCTATATCATGCTCCCCAAAGCTAACCGACTGAAAAATAGACGACATTTTGTCGGAGTCTATCGTCAAGGAAGCCGACATGAGAGTGCCCATTTGACCCTAAGAGCTTTAGGGCCA
Organism: Roseofilum sp. Guam; assembly: GCF_017746735.1. Classification (NCBI taxonomy): domain Bacteria; kingdom Bacillati; phylum Cyanobacteriota; class Cyanophyceae; order Desertifilales; family Desertifilaceae; genus Roseofilum; species Roseofilum sp. Guam. Next base: position 112,005 of record NZ_JAGHZN010000026.1, read on the forward strand.
AAACTTTCTCGTTCGCAAAATGCCCATCGTCCAAGCCACCCTACCCAAATTGGCATTGCGATTGGCAAAAAAGTTGATAAACGAGCCGTTTATCGTAATCGAATAAAACGGCAAATGCGGGCCAAACTCCGCCAACTGCTCCCCAAAATTCAGAGGGGGTGGAGATTGGTATTTATTGTGCGCCCAAGTGTTCAATCCTGCAATTGGGACGAATTTCTGCAAGAATTAGAGCAGTTATTGGCACAGGCAGAGGTACTGAATGGGAATTAAAGAAGATGTCATCTATGATGGCGGCCCCCATATTGGAGATTTAATCTTCAATATTTTTATCGGTTTTACCATTATTGCTCTCCCCTTAACCATTGGTTCGATTATTCGAGCGATTTGGTCTCGATATCGGATTACCAGCCGCCGGGTTTCCAGTGTTGGAGGATGGATGGGACGCAACCGCACGGATGTAATTTACTCGGAAATCTCCCAAGTGGTCGTTGTTCCTAGGGGATTTGGATTGTGGGGAGATATGGTGATTACGCTCAAGGATGGCAGTCGTCTAGAACTGCGATCGCTCCCCCAGTTTCGGGAACTGTATGACTATATCAATGGCAAAATCTCCAAAAATGCCCAAACGAAAAGTGGCTCTGGGAGTAAGGTTAACGCCTAATTCTTTATCAGTCCGAGGACAGTGTGACTGTTCTCGGTGAAAATTAATCAGATCAAGCCTCCGACAATCAGATACACTGAAGAGGCAGTTCCTCAGCGCAAAGGTTAACTCACGACGAATGGACTTTGGTATTGGTTTTCTTTCTAGCAACGTTATGCTACCGATCCTGGATTTTTTCTACGGGATCGTACCGAGCTATGGTTTGGCGATCGTCGCCCTAACCTTGGTCATTCGGTTTGCTCTGTATCCCCTGAGTGCCGGATCAATTCGCAGTATGCGCCGCACCCGTGTGGTACAGCCCTACATGCAAAAGCGACAAGAAGAAATTCGCAATCGCTACAAAGATGACCCCACAAAACAACAAGAAGAGATGGCTAAACTCTTCAAAGAGGTGGGGAATCCCTTAGCCGGGTGTTTGCCAGTCCTGATTCAAATGCCGGTGCTATTTGCTCTGTTTGCCACATTGCGAGGATCGCCCTTTGCCGATGTTAACTATACGGTGGATGTGCAGATTTTCCCCCAAGAACAGATTCAGCGAATTCAACCCCAAATTTATGCCACCAAACCCCAAAACATCTATATCGAAGATGGGGTTCATGCTAAAGTAGCGGCAATTTTGCCTGGAGGTAATAAAATTGGGGTAGGCGAGAAAACCCAAATTAACCTACAAACTGTAGAAGGACAAACGGTTAACGAGTTGGTGGCTCAGTATCCGGATCAGGTACAAAAGCTACAACCGACTTGGACGATAACTAAGGGTGAAGAGTTTGTTGAGGTTAATCCCGATGGCTCTTTGGTTGCTCTTCAACCGGGAGAAGTGACCCTTCAAGGGACAGTCCCAGGATTAGCAGCAGAGAAAGGATTTTTATTTATTAAAGCTCTCGGAAGAGTTGGGGCTGTTGATGATAATGGCAATATTAACTTCGACATCCTCGGAATGGTGTTGTTCTTCGGGGTCAGTTTGTATCTGAACCAGGTGCTGTCTGGCCAGGGAGGAACCAGTACCAATAATGATGCCAATTCCCAGCAACAAACCATTAATAAGATTACGCCCATTATCTTTACAGGGATGTTTTTATTCTTTCCCTTACCGGCTGGGGTTTTGATGTATATGGTGATTGCCAATATTTTCCAAACGGCACAAACGTTTATTTTGTCTAAGGAACCGTTGCCGGAAAATCTCCAGAAGTTGGTCGAGGAAAAAGGCCTGAGCGTTAGTCCTGCGGGTACACTATCCGAGAATCGCGCGGATCTGCCTTTTGAAAAACGGTCTAAAAAGAAGACTAAACCGGAATCGAAAAAGAAATAGGCCTCGGTAGCAGCGATGAAGGAAACCATGCAAAAGCGCGGCCAGGAGTGGCTAGAAAACCTGTTAAAGAAGATGGGACTAGCCACTGCGGTGAGGGTGGAGGTAATTGAAGGATGGTCAGGACAGGAAACGTCTTGGTTAACGATTGACCCTTCGCCTTTAAATACGTCCCAGATTGAACAGTTGGTGGGTACGGGGGGCGAAAGTTTAGATGCCATTCAGTATCTGATTAATGCAATTCTCAATCTGGGACAAGACCGAGAGGAACAGGGGTCGTTTACAGTTGAGTTGAATGGCTATCGTCACCAGCGACAGCAGGAAGTGCAGAAAATGGCTGAGGTGGCGGCTTATACAGTACGTCAAACGGCGATCGCATATGAGATGAAGGCACTCTCATCGGCGGAAAGGAGAGAAGTGCATCAGTTTCTGCAATCGTATGAGGATCTGGAGACGGAGAGTGTGGGTAAAGAGCCTCATCGATGCTTGATTGTGCGTGTGCGACCCCAGCTCAGGGAGTAGTTTGCAAGGAGGTGGATGATGCAGATGATCCATATTCCTGGGTTGTTAAAGTGCCCAGATGGAAAACTCAAGATTGAGGTTGATGAGTATTTAGATGGGTTGGATTCTTTGATGCCTGTCGAGGGCTGGATTAAGATGATTCACCAAGGGAGTTACTTGGAGGTGAAGGCGATCGCCGAAACGATTGTAACCCTGAAGTGCGATCGTTGTCTGCAACAATATAATTATCGACTGCGGGCGAAAGCGAAGGAAATGATTTGGCTCGATCCCAATGCCGAGACTCTCAACGATAATCTACCGTTAGAGCGGGAAGTGGCTTTAGAGGATTTGGTGGAAACCCTCTCCCCTCAAGGTCATTTTGACCCTGAAGCTTGGCTCTACGAACAGCTTTGCTTAAGACTTCCCCATCGGCAATTATGTGATAAAGATTGTCCAGGAATTGAGGTCACTCAGCAAATGGCTGCACCTGACGATACTGCTATGGATTCCCGTTGGTCAGCTTTGGCAAATCTTAAGGATCAATTCCCACGAGCTTAATCGCAAAACTCTAACCTATTTAGGGAAGTCATTAAAGACCAGGGTAGCAGCAACAGTCATGGGACTTAGACAAAAATCAGCACTGATATCTGGCTCAAAGCTATACAGAACAAGGATTTAACATCGATCAAGTACCAATCCAGTGAGGGCTAGAGTTTCAGCTATTTTTCAGTCTTCGACCTGGTTTCCTTACCCTGACTGGATTACAGGTTATTTTAGTCGAAAGATTCTTCTAAGCTTCGCTATGGATAGTGCGTTTCCACTCCTACATTGTTGCCTGTTTCCTGTTCCCCAAGGTGAACTATTGCATCATAGCCAATTAACTGGACTTGATATTAGATCGCTCTTTAACTTAATTCAAACAAGCTCCCAGCTTTTGGGCGAGAACCCAGACGTGGGGCGATCGCATCATCCCATAATGATCGCCGGGAATCATATAAGTTTCCAACTTCCCTGTCACCAAACTACTCCACCCTCGGTCTTCTTCTAGTTCATTGGCTGAAAATAGAGCTACTCGACCCCAATAAGGCTGAGGTTGATAATCGTATATCGCCTTCAGGTTTGCTTTGAAAACCTCAAACAACCGATCCACCTGTTTCAGGGAGATTTCTCGCGGCAAAATATTCAGGCGTTTGGCTTCAGTGAGGATGCAACCTAACTGTTCTGAGGGTTGAAGTTGATGAAGTTCATGGGTCGAAATTGAGAACTCTGTGCCAAATATACCGGCGAGATCGCCCAATAGAGCATTAATCAAAAAAGCATCATCAATCGGTTTTTGATTCTGGCTCGGTACATAGCTGTCAATCAACGCCAATAGCTCAACGTTTTGCCCCAAAGTTTGCAACTGCCGTGCCATTTCCCAAGCAACGACTCCACCCATCGACCAGCCGCCTAAATAATACGGCCCGTGAGGCTGAATTTCCTGCAATG